>JAJRVK010000115.1 GCA_024277315.1 archaeon
CATATCTAACGATGTGCAGATAGAGCAATCTGTGATTGATATGATAAATGCGATAGGAACAGGCACAATTGATCCGAAAGAATGGATTACTGTGGCATATAACTTTGTATGTGATGTGCTTAGCGGAGGGTACAAGATATTCGAGATATCAGACATAGTTGATCAAATAAAGGATGTGTCTACAAATACTGAGAAGATAGCGAGTGAATATGTTCGAGGTATAAACGCAGGAAGATAATACATGTGGATCAAAATAGCATCTGCTTTCATCTTGATTTTGTTCTTTATACCCTTAGGCGCGGCAACATCCAACTTTTTGGAGACACCTGAAAAATCAAACTATGTTTCGGGGAATGGAAACATAACATATCCAATGATTACACACAGAACCTATGAAAATGGCTTTTCAAGAAGCATACTGATTGGGGATATAAATGGGGATAGAAAAATGGAGATTATAGGCCTTTCTGCTATAGATAAAGGAATCTATCATTACAACTCATATGCGGATATTTTTGACAATACATTGTACGTCTATTCTTCTAATCTTTCTCTACTCTGGAAATTCAGGGATATAATGGCCGATAGCCAGCAACAATATGCATCATTCAAAACATCCTCCTTGGCACTTGGGGATTTAGATGGAGATGGCGTGGATGACATAGTTTTTTCAATATCTCCATCCATAGCACCCATAGATACAACTTTAGGAGAATACTATCCGAAAACAAGATTGTATGCATTTAAAGGGGATGGTACTCAACTCTAGAACAGAACATTTAAAGGCGGAATAACACCAGAATCTTTGATAATAGCTGATGTGGATGAAGATGGAAAAAATGAAATATTGGTTGGAAGTGATAACATCTATCTGCTGAATTCCAATGGTGAAATGGTATGTACTTACTTTATTGACAATTATACATATAGGGGAGTTTCGGAAATAATATCACACCAAAACGAGATTGTTTTCAGTTTCTGGCATTATAAAGAAACAAAAAGGGCAGTAAGAGACGATTTCAGAGTGGCGAATGCGTTTTTCACTATAACGAAGATCTCCTATTCTAACAGAAATTTCACAACTCTCTGGTCAAGGCAGATTGAAGACCAAGATGACCTCACATCTACAGAAAACTACCGGATGTTTGCAGAGACTTCGTTTTATAGAGCATATCTTACTCAAATCAGTCCAAGTGGTATAAGATGTATTAATTTAACCAATGGTGGTTTTATATGGAAACATATGGACAACAGTGTAGAAGCTATAGACATAGGAATAGCCGTTTTAGATAATTTTGTTGTAATTAATGGGGCAAATGATATATGGATTTTAGATAAAGGAGGAGAGGTAATTTCGCATTTTTTTATTTATGAGGGCGTCTCTTATAATATCGTAAGAAATACTCTTACATGTTTTGATATAGATGGCGATGATAAAGACGAGGTTCTTTTAATTGACAGAGAAGGAATGTTCTGTTTTTCAATCTCTGGAGAAAAAGAATGGTATGTGAAACTCTGGCAACGAACAGAAGGTTATTTATATTCTTCTCCGCCAATCCTCCACGCAGACACGGACAACGATGGCTTCGATGAGATAATCACAACAGACCCCGAAGGAAGAATAGTCATCATAGACAATGGAACTCCACCTCAAGCTCAGGAATCAGGAATACCCACAGAAATCATGGCAATCGGAGCGATAGGGGCTATAATAACCGCTTCAGCAGTTATATGGATATGGAGGAAGAGAAGATAGATCGCTCAATCCCGGGTTCGACTTTTCATACAGATGATAGAATTGCATTTACCCCTGGATGAATTCTTCAGAACAGATAGAACATCGGGTTTCCTATGATAAGGGCCAGTATGAACCCTATGGTTATCGGCACTATGAACGGTATTTTCGGCGTGACCCATACATCTCTGATTCCTGCGTTCTCCAGCGCATCCCAGTCGATTTCCATGTACTTTCTCGGAAGTATGATTCTTCTCGGTTTTACGTTCTCTAGAATCAGCATGGGCCAGACCTTTCTTTTTCTTGCGCTCTCAATATCCAGCCTGTATCCCAGCAGCATCTCCGGAAAGCTCCTGTCTCCTTTCATCAGGTTGAAAACAAGGAAGTAAATCGGCAGAAGGGCAACGGTAAGTGATGCGAGGAGAAGCACGGAGAGAGAAAAGGGAAATAGCGCGGAAAGCGTGTCGGGAAGCTTCCGAGCGAAAAGACCGGTGAAATCCGGGTACCTGTAGAACAGAAGGGTGAGCATCACCAGGGCCTTCGCATCCGCCGCCCCGTGTATAACGTTTGTGTAGTAGAGAACGAAGAAGAATATCGAGACGGCTACTGCGGAGAGAGCTCCTATGAAAAGGACCTCGTCTCTCATGGTTATGTAACCCCAAACGAAACCGGCAAATGATGCGAGATATATCAGAAAAAACGGCCATGTCACCCTTATATCGCTCAGTTCATCCCTTTCGACAAGAGCCTCCACCAGAATACCTGACAGAGGAAGGAGTATTATCAGCAGCGCCGGATTTCTTCCGTACGCCTCAACACCGTAGAAAATCAGCGCCGGAATCCCCATGAACCACCATATCCATTTCGGAACCAGTCTCGTTTTCAGGTCATGATAGGATGCATAGAGCAGACATGAGATGGCAATGATGATTTTCAGTTCGTCATACACGGGGGACCATATATCGATGCTTAAATATGCTTTCCCTCGGTCTCCCGGTGAACGAAAGGGATTTACATACAGAGAGATATCACCCATTGTGCAGGACAGCGGAGTGCCCTCATGGATAGCGCCGGAGACATGCATCAAGTGTAAGGGAGCCAGGAACATGTGCGGGCTCGGATACTGCCCGATACTGGAGTCCGCAAAAGATAGCTTTCCGAAGATCGAATTCCACGGAAAGGAGATGTTCGGCTCCTCACCGCCCTCCATATTCGTCGGAAGGTACGGTTACCCCAAAGTCTATGCGGGTCCCGTGCTCCCGCCCTTCGTTTCAAAGGACGTCGAATTTCTCGGTCTCTCTTCCAGACTGTACGGTATGGGGATAACGGAGATAATAGGCAAGCGGGGCGCTCTCTACCGCACGAGCTCGATATACGATGTTCGCAGGCCAAAGGAGAAGGGGGGAGTTCTCGAGGCGACCCGGATGCTGGCAATGGCGGAAAAGCCCGTTGATCTCGAGGTGAAGCTCGCCAAGGAGGTGAAAGGCAGAGCAAAGCTCGATTTCTTCCATGCACCCCTCGGCCCCAGAACGGATGCGGAGAAGGCCCGAATAACCGAGAACCCCGTGGTGCCGAGAAAGGTGGATGCTCTGGTCGAGGATTCGGATGCGAGAGCAACGGATGCCGTAGAGGAGCTTTACAGAGCCGGTATAGAGATAGACCGGACACAGAACCTGCTATCGGCGGGACTCCTCGGAAACAGAAGATACAGGAGGATGGTGCCGACCAGATGGTCCATAACCGCCGTGGATGACATGCTCGGAAAAAGGCTCATGGAAAAGGTGCGGTATTATCAGGAGATAGGCGAATTCGAGCTTTACGAGAACACATACCTGGGCAACCATTTCAACATACTCCTTATACCCGAGGAATGGGGATTCGAGATGGTGGAGATGTGGATGAAAGGCTCTTACTGGTCTCCACAGGATGTGACCATGAGTGACTGGGAGCCCTTCGAGGGGAGAAAGACATATGCGGAGAACATAACAGGGGGATATTATGCGGCAAGGCTTGCAGTGCTCGAGCATCTGTATAGAAGAGGAAGGAGCGCAAAGGCGCTGATTTACAGGGAGATATCGCCGGAGTACTGGGCGCCTCTCGGGGTCTGGGTTGTCAGAGAGACCGCAAGAAGAGCAATGGAATCCGGACCATTGAGGTTTTCGGATATGGAGAGCTCTCTGAAAACAATAACTGAAAGAGTTCATAACAAGGAATGGATGAAACACAGCCACACCGTCATGGAACTGAGATTCCAGAGAAAACTGAGCGATTACTGGGAGCTGTGAGAAAAAACTCCTTTAAGCACGACGATTTCCCCCTGTGGCCGCCATGGAACCGGTGTTCGGAAGGAGAGCGCTCCTCATAAACGGAGAAAACAGGGCTCTGGTCATCGCAGACCTCCATATAGGCGTTGAATACGAGCTGGAAAAGAAGGGGATAAGAATTCCCGGGCAATGGGAAAACATCGCCGAAGAGGTTAAGATACTGAAGTATGAGACTGAAGCGGAGATACTGATAATAAACGGCGATCTGAAACACGGCATACCTTCTGAAAAATGGGAGTTCAGGGATGTCTGGATGTTTTTGAGGAAAATAAACGGCTTTTTCAAGGAGATTCACATCGTAAAAGGAAATCACGACGGAGGATTGCAGTATGAAGTGCCCGATTGGGTCAATCTGCATCCCGGTTCCGGTTTTGTACTTGACGAGATAGGGATATTCCACGGACATGCATGGCCCTCGAAGAACGTCATGAAGAGTGATGTTCTGGTAATGGGGCATATGCATCCTGCCGTAAGATTCACGGATTCCCTTGGAAATTCTCAGATCGAACCGTGCTGGATAAAAGGGAAGTATGGGGAGAAGGAGATCATAGTTATGCCGGCCATGAGCAAATTCTACGGCGGAGCGGCGGTTAATGATGGAAATTTCCTCGGACCGATGCTTAACTCGGAAGAGTTCGATGCGGAAAATGCAGATGTTTATCTTCTCGACGGAACATATATGGGAGAAATTGGTGAAATTAAATAAAAAAGAGGGGTGATGGCCCCTCTGAGGTGGTGGGATAGGGTGACGAGCGCATCGTTAGATGCAGAAACATCTCTTACTTCATTCCTTATATATGATTTGGTACAACGGTGGAACGGGGCCCTATGATAGCTGAGAAAGTTTTGTATATGGGGAGCTATCTCAACAACTCCAAAACAGCCCCGTGGTGTCACGGACTCCTTTTCAGGAGTCCTGCTCGGAAAAATTCCTGTGGAATTTTCCTCGAGCGGTCAATCATACCGGAGTTTGAACCTAACCCCTTCAATATGAAAAACAAAACAGCCCCGTGGTGTAGCGGTCAATCATACCGGACTTTGGATCCGGTGACGGGAGTTCGAGTCTCCCCGGGGCTATCTCTATACGAGTTCGTATGTCACCCTGGTCCTCATCTTTCCCTTGCTCTCCTTCTTCACTATTCTCAGGATCCCTATTTCGGAGGTATTTTTAACATGGGTGCCTGCGCAGGGGCATATCTCATCTCCGACCTGAACTATTCTCAGCTTTTTTATGGATTTGGGGAGAAGGTCCATGTTGCATCGCTCCGCACCGGCCCTTTTCTCCGCCTCTTCGCGATTCATTTCATATATTCGAACATCTATGTTCCGGGAGATTCTGCGGTTGCACTCCTCTTCGACCCATCTGACATCAACTTCCGTTAGCTTTAAAGGATGAAAATCGATTCTGGCCCTGTTCTCGTAAAGCTGATTTCCGACGGTTTTCGCCTGCCATCTATCCCATACCACGGCAGATATGATGTGCTGCGAGGTATGGGCCCTCATATGTCCGTATCTGCGCTCCCAGTCTATTATACCGTGCACTTCCGTGCCTTTTGTGGGTACGGGTCCTTCGAGATAATGCCTGACACCGCCTTTCTTTGAGACCGATACCACTCTGGCGCTCCCTCCTTCCCATATCAGTTTGCCAGTATCGGATGGCTGACCTCCGCCCTCGGGGTAGAACGCCGTTCTGTCCAATATGACCCAGTCGTCTCCGGTCTTTGTTACGGTAGCCTCGAAGTTCTTAATATAGCACGCTTCCGTATCTTTCATGTACAGAAACTCGGTCATATGCTGGGATATTCGCCAATGTTTAAACTGTTTTCCGTAAATGCCGGCAAAAGTTTTAAAAACGGAGAGAATATGCGGCGACTGCCCCCCGATTTAGGAACCGCAGAAGACAGAGGCCGCCTCTTTCCGGCCAGGATACGGTTCAGGAAAAGGGGGAGAAATGGACCAAAACAAAAAGAGGTGATAAAATGGAAAGAGGTGATGACGATGGCAGTAGTCACAAACCCGCTGGGCACCCACGTGATCCTGGACCTCTACGACTGCGAGGCACCGATACTTGACAGTCAGGAGAAGGTGGAGGCGGTCCTCAAAAAAGCGGCGGAAGTGGCCAATGCCACGGTTATAGGCTCTGTTTTCCGGAAATTCTCGCCTCAGGGCGTTTCCGGTGTCGTGGTAGTGTCCTAGAGCCACCTGGCCATACACACATGGCCCGAATATGGCTATGCCTCCGTGGACATATATACCTGCGGAGACCATACGATGCCTTCCAAGGCCGGAGAGTACATAATCAATGCCTTCGAATGCAAAAGACCCACCATCGTCAAGATGGACAGAGGAGTGCTGTTTAAAGATGAATGAATTCACCGAGTGGTACAGTCGCGGATACGGAGTTACTTTCAGAATAAGGAGAGAGATTCTGGAAGATCGCAGCAGATATCAGAAAATAGAGCTCTATGAGACGGACGGCTCCGGAAAGATGCTCGTTCTTGACGGCGCCATACAGTTCGTCGAAAGATGGGAGAACACCTATCACGAGATACTGGTGCATCCCGCGATTCTAACGCATCCCGACCCCAAAAAGGTGCTTATAATCGGTGGAGGGGACGGTGGAGCGCTCCGTGAAGTTCTTAAACACCCTGTCGAAAAAGCGGTTATGGTGGAAATAGACCGGAAGGTTGTGAATTTTGTTAGAAAATATATACCTATAGACAGAGGTGCTTTTGATGATCAGCGGACCGAGCTGATAATCGGTGACGGTGTGGAATATGTGCGCACCACAGATGAGAAATTCGATGTGATAATAATAGATTCCACCGATCCCGTCGGTCCCGCCATCTTCCTGTTCAGCAGGGAGTTTTACCGTGCCTGCTATGACATACTGGGCGAAAACGGTGTTCTGGTGACGCAGGCGGGAGGTTCCTATTTTCACATAGAGGAGTTCATTAAGGCGTATGAGAACATGAAAAGAGAGTTTGACGGTGTTTACGGCTTTGCTTTTCCGATAATAGGCTATGCTCCGCCCTGGAACTTCGTAGCCGGCCTTAAGGGAGATGTTGATTTCGAAAACATAGACGTTGCCCGTGGGAAAAGGATAGAAACTGAGTATTATGATCCGGAAAGGCACAGCAGCATGCTGTTTCTCCCGAGATTTCTCAGAGAGAGACTCAGGATTTAGTCAACCTCTTCCTGTAAACCTCACCTCTAGGCTCTTTCTCTGCGAAAATCTCCCCGGAGAACGAAAATATCCGGGTCTTTTTGTCTTTCCAGCAGTTCCTCGGAAGGCCGGCTTTAAGACATGTATAGCTCAGGAAGTCCTCCACATTCCATCTCTCCTCCACGGGAACCTGTGGGAGAAGGAGGCCCCTGGCAAAGCCCTTCTGGACAATAAGCCCGTCTCTTCCTATGACTATTTTTTTGAGATATTCCTTGGGACTTTTTATCTGAATTAGCCTCGGTGGAGTAAGAAGGCTGACCTCCACGACTATGTGGTCAAGCTCATCGGGTCCCAGAGGATAGAATCTCGGGTCATGTGTGGCCTCGATGGCACTCTTCACCAGAGCCTCTTTCAGAGGAAAATACGGACCCGGGTATCCTATACATCCTCTCAGCTCCATTAGAGGATATGTGTTTATGGTTGTGAAAACGCCGCTGGGTCTCTCGAACGATTCGGGAAACTCTATTTCAGGCAGGATTTCTTCCCTGACATGGGCTTCGATTACTGCTCTTGCCGCTCTGACGGCAAATTCGCCTTCTTCGTCCGAATACATCGGCGGGTCTAAGGATGGGGCGGTTATAAGTTTTCTGGAGCGAATGCGGAACAACTCCGTTTTCACTTTCTTATCTGTCTTCCGACCATTTCATCCGCCGTCCTGAGGAATTCCTTTCTCCTATCTGCAGGGATGGTGCAGCCGGAAGCTATGTTATGACCCCCTCCGCTACCGCCGAACTTCGATGCCGCACTGCATACCTCAGCCAGGTCGAGACCTTTCGATACGAGATATCTGGTTCCTCTTGCGGATATCTTCATCCTACCATCTTCGAGCTCTGTCAGACAGAATACTGGCTTTTCCTGGTCGAGCAGATACTGCATTCCTATGCCGGCCTGGGCACTCGCCACCTCACCGGAATATGACCAGAACCACTGTATGTGCTCCATCTCTCTGGCACCGTTCTTTTCCAGAGTCATAAGGGCCTTCATCAGCTCCTCAGAATACTCCTCCTCCATTTCCTTCGCCCTGTACATGGCCTCCTCATCCCCGATTCCCATGGCAACTCCTGTGCCGGCATCCCTCTTTGAGGTGGCCTCCATATAATCAGCCATCTCGGAGACATACATGCCCAGCGAGGGGATGAAGTACCTGGTGGTTATGAGTTCATCGACCATATCCGGCCGGCATCCCTGTTTCAGCAGTTTAAGTATTAGCAGGGAACCCAGCCTCCTTTCCTCCTCCTCATCCAGTTCCGACGGTTTTTTCCCGCCGTCTATTTTCAGTTTGTCTAAAAGCTGCCTTACCTTCTCCTCTCTCCCGCTAAGACCCCTTATGAACGGGTCGTAAGAACGGGTCAGCGCATGGATAAGCGGAGAATTCCTTAGATTCAGGCCTTTTTTCGAGGATACCGCGCCCTCTTTCTCCCCCATATCCGCAATTTTGGCGTTCAATCCGGAAAATCCGCCCACATGCTGTCTGTCTCCTGTGCTACCAACCAGAGAGAGATGTGCAAGGTTCGAGTTTCGCGGGTTTATCGCCAGAGCAAGGAGGAAGGCCATGCTTGAACCCGAGGCCTCTCTCGTCCCCTCCATACCGTATCTGTGAGCGTTTATCTCCAGAACGTTTTCAGACGGTTCTTTCGGCGTATGGTGGTCCAGTACGATTATGCTTGCATCCAGCGAACTCAGTCTTTCCATATCTCCGCTCCCCATGTCGAGAAAAACAACGAGTTCGTCTCTTTCCTTGGAAATCCACTCCGTTATATCATCGGTTATACCTCCGACAATGGACAGATGGAATTCCCGGTCCTCCCTTATAAGTGCCTTGGCAAGAATGGAAGCCGCGGAAATCCCGTCGGCATCGTGATGTGAAAAAATTCTTATGGTAGAATGGAAGGAAAGAATCCTTTCTGCAGCCAGATTGAGGTCGGAAACGAGTTGTTCAGGGATTTGAAGCCTGAGCATATCTCTCCTTATTTGATTTCTAGCTCCGCCCTGTCTAGGGAGTACTTCCATTTCTCCGGTATCTCTCCGGTCCTCTTGTAATATCTGGTAAGGCGCCTTATCTTCACCTCCACAAGCTGAAGGCCTCTCCTGTTGGATTTGTCCTTGGGGTTCTCCTTAAGGTGTTTGTTGAGATTTATAGCTTTCTTCATCAGGAATGCCATGTCTTCCGGTATTTTCCATGTAATCCCATTTTCTTTGAGTATCTTTTTTATGCTCTTCCCCGTGGCCAGCTTCACGCTCGGAACACCGTACTGGTCTCTGAGAATGGTGCCTATCATGGGCATGGAATACCCGGCCTTTGAAAGAGAGACCACTTTCTCCTCGATGTCTTTTGCGCTCATCTGCACCCAGTCCGGGTTTTTCGATACCACAGGTCTGTGGGAACCTGACCTTCCTTTTCTTCTTGCATGCATCCTTGCCATGGAGTGCCTCCAATCTGCGATTTTGGGGGATAAAAGTACTGATACTTAAACCTAATCCTGAATCCCTACGGGAATCGTCCGAGGCTGAATTTCGGTCGG
>JAJRVK010000116.1 GCA_024277315.1 archaeon
ATTGCAGAGCCTCAGAGTTTCTTCAAATTTGTCATCGGGATATACATAAACGGTTACAACAGGCCCGAATATCTCCTCGCTCATGAGTTTGCCCTTGGGATTGCTCGTTTTCACAACCGTTGGCTCGACGAACCACCCCTTTGATGAATCGTAGTTGCCTCCGTATATGAACTCGTATTCCTCGGGATGTGCCTTTGCGTAATCGATATAACCGACTATCTTGTTGTATGCGCTCTCGTCTATTATGGCACCCATATAGTTGGTGAGGTCCTCGGTGGGTCCGTATCTGACTCCGGGAAGTTCCTCCAGGAGTATGGATTTGACCTCGCCCCACATGCCCTCAGGCACATATACCCTGGAAACGGCCGAGCACTTCTGTCCCTGATAGCCGAATCCGCCTCTTATGATATTCATCGCCACTCCTCTGGGCTCGGCCGACCTGTGCACGAATATAAAGTCCTTTCCGCCGGTCTCTCCCACGATTCTCGGGAAGTTTCTGTAGTTCTCGAGATTGGCTCCTATCTTGTTCCAGAGGGTGACAAGGGTCTCATAGCTTCCGGTGAAATGCAGTCCGGCGAAATCGGGGTGCTTCAGCACGACATCCCCGTATTTGCTTGAGAAAGGCACGAAGTTTATCACACCCGCGGGAAGTCCCGATTCCACCAGAAGCTTCATTATCTCATAATTCGAAAGCAGAACGGCCCTGGAGGGTTTCCAGAGAGCGACATTTCCGACGATTGCCGGAGCGGTCGGCAGATTGCCGCCTATGGAGTAGAAGTTGAATGGGGGTACGGCGAGGATGAAGCCCTCCAGCGGACGCCAGTCCAGCCTGTTCATCTCACCGGGATACTGATTGGGCTGGTTCTCGTATATCATTTTCGTGTAGTATGAGTTGAAGTTCCAGAAATCAACCAGCTCCGCCAGATCTATCTCCGCTTCATACGGATTCTTCGACTGATTGAGCATTATCGCCGCTATGTTTCTTGTCCGCCGTGGGCCGGAAAGCAGGTCGGCGGCCTTCCTGAATATGGCTGTTCTGTGATACCAATCCATATTTCCCCATTCTTCATGGGCCGCGAGCGCAGACTCAATGGCATCTTTAAGCTCCTCTTCACCTGCCAGATGCGCTCTAGCAAGCACCGTATCCTTGCTGTGTGGGCACCTGACCTCGAAGATGTTGTCTGTTTTTACTTCCTTACCTCCTATTATCAGAGGTATTTCCAAGGTCGTGTTTCTCATCCTCTCAATCTCTTGGAGAAGTTTCTCTCTTTCCGGACTTCCCGAGGAATATGTTGGAATGGTATCCACATCGTTTTTCGGTTTTTCAATCGGCCATATCATATCCATCACCTCATATGTCGAATTTCACTCCCTGTGCGAGAGGGAGGTCTTTTCCGTAGTTTATCGTCACAGTCTGCCTTCTCATGTACGCCTTCCAAGCATCGCTTCCGCTCTCTCTTCCTCCGCCTGTCTCCTTCTCACCGCCGAAAGCTCCCCCTATCTCCGCTCCTGCGGTGCTTGTGTTCACATTGGCGATTCCGCAGTCGGAACCCCTGTGCGAGAGGAAGTATTCCTCCTCCTGTAGGTCGGTTGTGAATATTGCGGATGAGAGGCCCTGAGGCACGTTGTTGTGAATTTCGAGCGCTTCTTCGATGGTTCTGTATTTCATAACATAGAGTATGGGAGCGAATGTCTCGGTCTTCACAATCTCCATATCTGGGTTAGCTTCTATGATCGTGGGTTTGACATAGTGTCCGTTCTCGAAACCGGAGATTTTTGCTCTCTCTCCGCCGTATATCAGCTTTCCGCCCTGTTCCTGTGCGAGCTTCACGGCATTGAGATAGTTCTCCACGGCCTTTTCGTCGATGAGCGGCCCCATTAGAACTTCTTTTTCCAGAGGATTACCTATGCTCACCTTCTCGTATATGTTCTTCAGCTTTGCGAGGAAATCGTCATATATGGACTCGTGGAGTATGAGCCTTCTCGTTGTGGTGCATCTCTGACCTGCGGTTGCCAGCGCTCGAAACGCAACTCCTTTCAGGGCGGTTGTGGTATCAGCTTTCGGCGTGACTATCGCGGCGTTGTTTCCTCCGAGCTCGAGTATCGTTCTTCCAAGCCTCTTGGCAACATTCTCGGCTATCCTTTTTCCCGTCGGGATGGATCCCGTGAAAGATATAAGAGGCAATCTCGTGTCGGTGGACATCCATTCGCCGACTTCCCTGCCCCTTCCAACTACGAGGAAGAATATGGGCGGATATCCTAGCCCCTCCACCGCCCGATTCGCTATTTTCATGGTGGCTATGGCGACGAGCGCTCCCTTGCTTGAGGGCTTCCATACGGAAGTGTCTCCGGCAGCCGAGGCTATCATCGTGTTCCATGCCCAGACAGCGCACGGGAAGTTGAAGGATGTTATGACTCCTATCGGACCTATGGGGAGCCACTGCTCGTACATCCTGTGGTGCTCCCTTTCGCTGGCAATGGTGAGTCCATAGAACTGTCTTGAAAGACCGAGCGCGAAGTCAGCTATGTCTATCATTTCCTGAACCTCTCCCTCTCCCTCCGTGAGGGTCTTGCCACCTTCGATGGACACGAGTCTTCCTAGCTCCCTCTTGTATTTTCTGAGTTCGTTCCCTATTTCTCTAACTATCCAGCCCCTCTTTGGTGCAGGTATGTCGCTCCATACTTCAAACGATTCCTGAGCTTTCTTTATTACCTTCTCATAATCCTCTTTCGTGGCCATGGTGACCTTTGCTATTGGGCTTCCGTCTATCGGTGAGTATGATGTCAAGGTGTCTCTTCCCTCTACCGGAGCCCATTCGCCGTAGAAAACACCGGAATTCAGTTCGCCGAGTTCCAGTTTTTCCATGATTTCTTTCTTTACCTCATTAACATCCATTATATCACCTGCTACTCGAACAACAAACGGTATATAAAGATTTTAGGCCGTTTTCGGCCAGTTCCGGAGGGCACTCTTCGCCCATTACCTGCCATAAATGGGAACGAATGCACGGTAACCGGTAGAGACTTGTGATGGGGCGTGTTTAATTGCGGCAATCAAAAAACTTAATATGCAGATGCACAATCACCCTTCATGCTTGAGATATGGACAGAAAAATACAGGCCTCGGGTACTGGACGAGGTCGTGGGCCAGAAAAATGTGGTTCCCAGGCTCAAATCCTATGTGAAAAGCGGAAATATGCCACATCTCCTTTTCGCCGGCCCTGCAGGTATTGGCAAAACAACATGCGCCATAGCACTGGCCAGAGAGTTTTTCGGGGAGAACTGGCAGAGCAATTTCTACGAACTCAATGCCAGCGATGAGAGGGGAATAGATGTGGTCAGGGTAAACATAAAGGAATACGCAAGAACCGCTCCGTTCGGCGGTGCTCCTTTCAAGATCATCTTTCTGGATGAGGCCGACGCCCTCACATCCGATGCTCAGGCAGCCCTCAGAAGGACCATGGAAAAGTACTCCAGAACATGCAGGTTCATACTCTCCTGCAACTATTCCTCAAAGATAATCGAACCCATACAGTCCAGATGTGCAGTTTTCAGGTTCACAAGGCCGGGCGAGGGAGATATAATCTCTTATCTGAGAAGGATAATAGAAGGAGAAAAACTGAAGATAAGCGATGAGGCCGTGAAGCAGATAGCCTATGTTGCTGACGGAGATGTCAGAAAGGCCGTTAACATACTTCAGGTCGCCGCTTCGTTCTCGGACGGGAAGGAGATAACGCTAAAAACCGTTTTCGAAGCCACGGCAATGGCAGACCCGAAGGATGTCAGAGAGATGATCGGTAAGGCCATGGAAGGAAATTTCATGGATGCAAGAAGGATACTGGACAAACTTCTGATAGACCAGGGCCTTTCCGGTGAGGACATAATAAAAGCAATACACAAAGTGGTAATAGACGAGGCCGGAATAAAAGAGGACAAAAAGGTGATTATGCTGGAAAAGATTGGGGAGGCCGACTTCAGGATGGTAGAGGGCTCGAATCCGAGGATTCAGATAGAGGCTCTCCTTGCGGCCTTCGGCCTCATATGAGGCTCATGTCCGTCAGTTCCATGCTCTGAACGCCTGGGATGGAGGCCAGCTTTTCCTCGAGTTCTCCGCTTTTACCGGATTTGTCATCCATGATTATGGTTATTTCCAGTGCCTTAAGGCCAAAGGCTATCGGCTTCTCCTCTGCCCTGTTCAGTTCGGCACCCAGAGATTTCGCAATGCTCTCGACCTCGTTTTTTATGGACCCGAGCTTTTCCGGACTTTCCGGCATTATCCTGTATATCATCGCTACCTCACCCATGCTCTCACCTCAGGGACCTCTGAATCCGCATTCGGGGCATACATATTCGACGCTCTGGTCTCTGCAATGGGCACATCTTCCTATCACTGCCTTTCCGCAATTGGGACACATGAAGCTGGTGTCTCCTTTTTCGGATAGCCTGATACCGCATGAATTGCATGTAAGTACTTCCATATCGATTCCTCATTCGGCCATATTGCGTCTGTATAAATAGTTTGAGGGATTTATTCCACCGGCCGAAGCGGGAAGATTATTCTTCCGTTTGCCTCGTTTATCACCTGTGCCAGAGCCGTATATATGGCAGAGAAACCGCAGAATATTCCTTCGTAACCGGCAATCGTGTGGATTGTCTTGTCTCCGGTGGCCACAGCTATCGCCAGAAGGAAGAATAGAACTGTCAGGCTGAGAAATACAGTCTGTAGAGCTCTGTTGGTCTTCAGCGTACCGAAGAACATCATACCCGTGAATATCCCCCACATCGTGAGATAGGCCACCAGACCCCCTGTTTCCGGACCGTCTATGCCTATGCCCATTCCGGGTATTATGAAGATGCCGACGAATGACAGCCAGAAAAGCCCGTATGAGGTGAAGGCCGTGGTTCCGAAGGTGTTTCCCTTCTTCCACTCCATTATGCCCGCTATTATCTGGGCCAGACCCCCGTAGAATATTCCCATTGCGAGTATCATGCTTCCGAGGGCGAAAAGTCCGGCGTTGTGGAGATTGAGCAGTACGGTTGTCATTCCGAAGCCCATCAGTCCGAGAGGCGCGGGATTTGCCGTGGTATCCTTTACTTTCATTTCGTCTTCCATGATATTTCCTCCTTACGGATTAAATGCGGCTATTTCGAAGTATTATAAAACCTTTATCTGCGAAACCGGCATTGGGACAAAACTATCCCACACCTCTCACACTGAAAATGTTATGAAGTACACCGATGGCGAAGAGAGCCATCTCTCTCCGATCTTCTCTCTTTTGTCTTATCTTCCATCCGAATCTTCTTTTATCCGCTGAGAATGCACTCTCACTCAGATTCC
>JAJRVK010000117.1 GCA_024277315.1 archaeon
ACTGGGCAGGGCGGACAGACTGGTTTTCCTGATGATATTTCCGGCAATACAGTTCCTTTCGCCCGGCAACCTGATTATTTACGGATTCTCCGCGAGCGCTATCGAAGTGATGATGATATGGTTCGCGATAGCGGGGCACATCACCGCCCTTCAGAGGGCTTCAAAGGCATGGAGATGGCTGAATAAAAGGAGTTTCGAGGAATTGAGGAGGAGGCGGTAGTCTAATATGGCAACTCTATGGAACCTATAACTCCAGCAGTTGTTTTGAACACATCTCCTGACGATAGACCTATCTTATCCCCATTGATTCTTATCACATCATTGGTACTGAGCTTTCCATCGTTATTCAGGTCCATCCATGTTATTCCATTGGCATCTTCATATGAAGAATTGGTAGGAAACTGAACGCCCAAGACAACTGGAGTTCCGTTTTTATGGAAAACAGAATACTTTATTACAATCGTATCTCTCGGATCGCATACCACATCAAGGGTCCAATTATTTCCTTCCAGTTTATGGGCATTGAACATTATAGGGGGGGTGCTGTTCATTTCCTGATTTGCCTTGGGAAGCATAAGATAGAGACTTGCTGCGAGCACAACCGTTATCGCAACCATAAGAATTACTCCGATAACTGGAGAAACTCCCTTTTCCTCATATTTGCATTTCCTCAGAGTTTTTTTCATGGCCATCACCATCGGTTTATAACCGTGGGACTTAGGCAACATTCATATTTATAACTATCGGTGTCAAAACAAACTGTTGATTAAAAAGAAAAACAAAAATAAAGGGGTTTATGGGAGATCTATAGAGCCTGTGGCACCGGCTGTTATCTTAAAGGTGTCTCCACTGGCTACACCAGAATTGTTTATAGCTATTGTATCTCCAGTATTAACCTTGCTGTCACCGTTTGCATCATACCAAGTAACGCCGTTTGTATCCGCTGTTCCACTTGTAGCCGGGAACTGTACACCACTAACTATATATGAACCATCTGATTTCTGGATAGCATATTTCAGGTCTATCGGCCTGAGGTCGTTTGCAGATACCTCGAGCGTCCAATTGGTTGTACCAGTTTTGGTTGCCACGAACTTTATTGGCGGGGTTGTGCCACCGGTGCCGCTCTTAGGCAACATCAGGTATAGCGTTGCCGCCAATACCACGGTTATTGCCACCATCAGAATGGTAGCAATCACAGGGCTTACGCCCTCTTCTTTCTTTCTTACATATTTCTTCATGTTTTGTCATCTCCTGCAGGTTTATGGCCTGCAAACAGGTATTTTGTCCTCACCCTATATAAACATTTCGTCATTATTTACAGCGTAAAGCGATTCCGTATAGGACTTATGACGAAGTGCCTTCCCAAACCCTTACATACCTGTAAGTCAATCAAGTATCGTGCAGGCCGACGTATGGAACATAGGGACGGATTCGAAGGTGCTGGTTCATCTCCTTTCCTTCACGGGGTTCAGAGACGAGATGGTCGTTCCCGTGGAGATAACCCAGAGAGGCATTGCCGCCGCGACAGGGGTCAAGCTGACCCACATTTCAAGGGTTGTGAAAAACCTTGTTTCGGATGGTCTGGTGGAGGAAAGAAAGGCCCATGTCCACGGAATCCAGAGGCGGGTAAAGGTCTACTTCCTCACCCGCAAAGGACTTGAAAAGTCCGAGGAAATCATGGAACGCCTCGAAAAGATAAGGTTCCCGGCACTCATCGACGGCAGGCGGAAGGATGCGAATTATCGCGAGATAAAAGACAGAATAGCGGCGGGCATCCTGGAAATCATGGAAATCCTGGAAAAAGATGGGTATGTCGATGTCGATTCTCTGGCCCCGCTCCCTCTGGGGACGGCTCTCGTATACCATCCCCCGAAAACAGAGGGTTTTGTGGGCAGGAAAAAGGAGATGGAGGAACTGCGGGCGCTCTTGGAGGACGAGCGCATAAGGGTCCTGATGCTTTACGGAAATCCGGGCTATGGTAAAACTACCCTTCTTTTCAAGGTCCTTCACGGATTTGCCGGAAAGGCCAACATGCTTTGGTTCCCGGTGAACGGAAAGACGAAACTGAAAGAGGTTCTGGGCGCCATCTCATCCTTCCTTTCTTCCCTAGGCAAATCCGGGCTCGAACCACTGCTCTTCGAAGACCGGCCCGTGGAAGATATGGCGAGGGCCATAGGCCCGAGAATCGCAGGTACGAAATCCATACTCATCTTCGATGGCTATACCGAGATGAGGGACGAGGTGGTCGAGTTCTTCCTAAGCCTGCTGCAGGTCATCGAGCCGCTCGAAGGGATCAAGCTCGTTTTCACCGCAAGGGAAGATACCCCCTACTATTCGAGATTCTACGGGCCCGGCGATGTGAAAAAGGGAGTTGTCAGCGAGTATCACCTGTCCGGTCTGACAAGGGAGGAAACCGGAGAATTCCTCGGTATCGAGGAGGGCGACGCTCTGAAAAAGATACATCTCCTAACCAGCGGAAATCCGACGATACTGAAGATGATTCGGGAAAAGGACTCGGAAGGATTGAAATCCACCGGTAGGTTCAGCATAGAGGAAATAAAACTGCTTCTGTATCTTGCCGAGAATGCCTAAGGTACGAGGTCCGGAATCCCTTTTCTTATACGGTATTCTTTTCCGCATTTTTTGCATTTCAATATGCCCGAGACT
>JAJRVK010000118.1 GCA_024277315.1 archaeon
CGAAGTTTATGTTCGGATTGTAAGGCTGGTCCGTTACCGAATCCGGGTATTCTATAACATCCTGCCAGTCTCCGAATCCTCCTCCGACACTTACTTCCTTGGGAACCGGAAACAGCAGAAAACTCATAAGCAAGGGGGTGAAAACGAGGAATGCAATTATAATGGAAAGCAATAGGCCGATATTTTTCTTTCTCTGATTTTTTACCTTTTTTGCTGTTTTAGCGCCGTTAATCAGGCCGTTTTTCATTTCCATGCGCTTTTTTCCGTTTATAAGACCATTGGACATCCCATTTGTAAGTCCTATTTTTTCAAACTCTTTTTTGAGGGTTTTTCCCGCTGGTTTTTTTGAAGGCGGCCTTTCCGGTATCCGTATATGTTCTTCTTTCAATTCCGGTATGGAGTCGAATATGGTATCAATCGGAAGAGCCTTAAGAGGGTCCTCCATTATTTCCTCGACAACGCGAGTGCCGCATCGACTGCACACTCCCGTTTTTTTGGAGACGAACGCCCCACATTTCGGACATATGAGGATATTTTTTCCTATCACCTCAACCTCCTCTTTTGGAAGAGAATTTTTGATTTTTTCGGCAAGCTTTGGGCCTATTCCTTTAGCTTTACATATGTCTCCAATACTCGCCTTTCTGAGATCTTCTATCGAACGGAAACCTGCATCGTACAGGGCTTTTGCTTTTGTGGGGCCGATGCCCGGTATTTTAAGAAGGTCTTCTATGGACATCTCTTACCTCAGTGTGCAACTATCCAAAAAAAACACTATATAACCATATCTCCTTACCCATATGGGAACTGCATAGCACGGAAATTGCTTTACCTCTTTCCGGAGTCAAACTATCACAGATGTGACAAAACCAAACCCGAAAAAGATGCGTTGAATAATCGGGCACCGTGCCTAATCAGGAGAATCCACTGCAGCGGAATCGCTGAAATATATCGAATAAGCAAAAGAATAGTTCAGCAGCTTCTAGAGGAATATCGAGAGAGAAAGGGAGATTCCGATGTTGAAGGGTAGAAAAGAGATGAATCTCGTAGCAATGAGCAAATCAGTGTCTTCGCAAACATTGTATTTGTAAAGAGCCAAAGGGATCGATTTATTTAATTCCTATGCCCCAGCAACTTCATTTCCGTTTCTTCCGTTTTTCACCATAGAGTTTGCATGCCAGATATCCGAGCATCGCAACAGCAAGCCTTGTGGCATACCAGAAATTGAACTGATGATCCAGCATCTTTGTCGGTTTATATCTTTTCCACAGGTTCCCATGTTTCAGCGTGAGCTGTTTTCTTCCGTAACCGTTCCAGAACGCCTGTTTGTAGAAGCCTATGAAGGAGTTCCTGGTCCTGTGATACACTATTGCATTGGGATTGTAAACGAACTTCGCACCCGCTTCGACCGCCCTTATGTTCAGGTCTATATCCTCGGCAGTGACAAAGGAGGGGTCAAAACCCCCGATTCTTTCGAACAATTCCTTTCTGTAGGCCAGGTTGCAACTCGGGAAGGTGACATCGTAACCTTTGTAATAGAGTTCGACCCTTTCCAGCTCTTCAAAGGCGTGATATCCAATGGCTATGCTCCTCCCCGCGACGACATCCGCGCCTTCCGCAAGGGAACTCCTCATTTCCTTCAGCCAAAAGGGGTTTGGGATATCATCGCCATCTATAAATGCGACAGCCTCACCCTCAGCCTTTGAAACCCCGTAGTTTCTCCCCTCGCCTCTCGTGCTACTCTTCACATAAAGATGGATATTCGAGTCCTTTTTTGCGTATTTTTTTACAATTTCCTGGGTTCTGTCGGTGCTGTTCGAATCGACCACTATGACCTCGAACGGTTTTTCCTGAACCAGCAGACCATCCAGAAGGTTTCCGATGTTGCGCTCCTCGTTTCTGACGGTTATGACAACGCTTATCATCATGGTGCTGTGCATCCCCCTTTCTCGATGAGGTCCGCAATTTCTACGGCAACCCTGTCGGTACCGACCCTCACCTGCTCCTTTGTGTCCCTGAAGCGTATTGTTACCGTATCATCCTCGAGGCTATGATAGTCCACGGTTATGCAGAAAGGAGTGCCTATCTCATCCATTCTTGCATATCTTCTGCCTATGGAGCCGGAATCGTCATAGAATGCATTTATCCTAGCTTTTCTGAGATTTTCGTATATCAGTCTGGCCTTTTCGTCCAGCCCGTCCTTGGGCACGAGGGGAAAGACACCGGCCTTTACGGGTGCGACCGGAGCAGGCAGTCTCAGGATGCGGTATGTTTCTCCGCCCTCTTCGATCTCGTGATAGTTGTGCTCCATGACCGCATAGAGTATCCTGTCTATTCCATAGGACGGCTCTATCACATGAGGGATAAATTCCTCTCCGCTCACCTTTTTTCTGACTTTTTCCACTCTGTAACTGTCTTCCGGTACGACATACTCCCTTCCGTCTATCTCGAGGGCCACATCACCTTTCAGAGTATCCGAATTCATGGCCCTAAGGGCATCCGCAACCTTCTTTGCATCCCCTTTGAAGAGTGGGCCCAGCTTTTTGAAGTCAGGCACCACCTCCGACACCTCAACCTCTCTCGGCTCGGCATATCTTCTCACGGCTTTCAGGTTCTCGCCTGAAAACTCCATATGTCTGGACAGATCATAGTCGGTCCTGTCTGCGATACCGACAACCTCGACCCAGCCATAAGAGAGCAGAACCTCTGCATCCCAGCACTCATCCGCATAATGGGCCATCTCATCTGCCAGATGTTCTCTGAATCTGAGCTTTTTCCTGTCTATTCCTATTTTAAGGAGAAAAGAGCGGGTCAATCCAACGAAATAAGCGAGAGCCTCACTCTTTATTATCCCTCTTTTCACGGCATCCCCCAGGCTAATCTGCAATTCATCTCCCGTGTTCGGCAGGAGCAGGACTTCATCATCCCTGTATCTCTCGAATCCCGGCCAAATCTTGTCCTCAGGGTCGAAAAATATCTCGGCTTCGGCCATGTTAAACTCTCTGAGTCTAAGGAGCCCCTGTCTCGGGCTTATCTCATTCCTGAATCCTTCCCCTATCTGAACCGCTCCGAAGGGCAATTTCTCCCTGAAATATCGATAAAGATGCTGGAAATCCATGAACATGGCCTGAGCTGTCTCCGGCCGCAGATATCCGACACGCTCCTTTTTACCTTTCGGGCCTATGCTTGTTCTGAACATCAGGTTGAAGGGTTCTGGCTTCGTGAGCTCCCCGCCGCATTCCGGACATCTTATCCTTTCTTTCCGCATTTCATACCATAGGTCCTCCGCACCGAGACTGTCCGCATTCTCCGCACTAACCAGGTTGTCTGCCCTGAAAGCCGCGCCGCATTCTCCGCACACGGTCATGTAATCTTCGAACTTGTCTAAATGCCCCGAGGCTCTGAAAACCATCTCAGGTGAGAGGTTGGGGGAATCGATCTCCGCAAAGCCTTCCGTGAGAACATAATATTCCCTCCATATCTCTATTATATTCTTCTTCAGTTCGGTTCCGAGAGGGCCGTAATCATAGAATCCTCTGAGACCTCCGTATATGTCGAATGCGGGCCATAAGAAGCCACGCCTCTTTGCAACGGCCAGGACCTTTTCCCACACATCAATCCTCCAGGAGGGATGCCAGAAGATCGAGTTCGTATATCATGGCTGTCAGCCTGTTCCTGTCGTTCCTGACAGGCAGCTGGCCGTAATCGTTTGAATACATTATCTTGGCAGCCTCACTGACAGATGTCTGCTTGAAAATGGTTGTCGGATTTTCCACCATTATCTCTTCGACCGGTATGTTGGGCACATCTATCTTGGATATCTCGTAATAGAGCTTCATGACATTTTTCAGCCCTTCCCAGTTCCAGGCATCCTCATCGTCTCCGAGACCTATGTCGGCCGTGGATATGCTCTTCTCTATAATGTTTCTGTTGAAGATGTCTCTGTCGGTTATGAGCCCGGTCAGAAATCCCTCGTCATCAACAACGGGGAAGGCATACAGCTTTGCCAGCCTCATCGTGAGGAGTGCCACTTTTAGCGGGGTCTTCCGGTGCAGAGGGATGCAGGGGGTCCTAACATAGTCCTCCACAGGTCTATCTATATTATTTTCGATTATTATGGGCAGGAAATCCGCAGGTGTGACGACGCCTTCCACCATCCCTTTCGTGTTGACGACCGGGAGATGGTGCAGATTGTTCCTGAGCATTATCTCCGCAGCATATTCTATGCTGTCACTTCCGGGTATGCACGGATAGTCCCTGTCTATTAGGAGAACCAGCTGATCTGTCTCCGGCTTCTCGAACAGCATCTGTCTTGTCAGGAAACCTATGTACTCGCCGCTGCTGTCCTTTACCACGGGGAGTCCGGTCTTCTTGTGTTTTACCAGCAGGGAGATCACCTCTTCCCTGTTCCCGGGCAGCCTTGCGGTTATCGGCTTCCTGGTCATTATCTCCTTTATCTTCATTTATTCTCCCTCTTGGCTCTCACAACGAGAACGGGACACATTGCGTGTCTTATCACCTTTTCGGCCACACTTCCCAGGAGGAGTTTTTCCAGAGCACTCCTTCCAAGCGTGCCTATGACTATGAGGTCCACATCCTCTTCTCTGGCTGTTTCCAGGATTTCATCAACAGGTATCCCCTCTTTTTTTACTGTTCTTAGCCTGACACCCATAGATTCGGCCTGTTTCTCGAGTTCTTTCAGCACATCGTCACCCTCGCTTCTCAGAAACTCGACCATGGGGAATGTGTTCTCGTCAAGGGACATGGGCAGTATCGGTGATATGTCCACGACATAGAGTGCTATTACCTCGGCATCGAGCATCTTCGCAAGGCTCAGACCTTTCTTCACGGCCTTTTTGGTGTATTCCGAACCATCCGTTGCAATCAGGATCTTCTTTATCTCATCCATTCGTATCACTTCCTCGGAGGAATATCTGCAGATCCTCCTTTTCTGCGTTCAAAATCCCCTTTTCAGGGCATTTCCAGGGCTTTTTTATCACCGTGAAGGTGGCATTCTGGCCCTCTTTCAATCCTATCGCATCCCCTTTTAAAAGTTTTCTTTCGAAGAGCGTCATAACCATCTCTCTCAGAATGGTATTCCTTCCTTTACCTGCAGTAGCATGCAGAAAACGCAGTTCTTCCAGCATATCGGGCTCAGCCAGCATTCCGTTATCAGTACCCAGATGCACCTCTATACCATGTTCAAGAAGTTCGCAGAATTTGGGTGTCTTTCCGAAGAAACAGTTGGATCTCGGACATATAACCACCGGAATTCTCGCTTCCGCAATGGCGTCCATATCCTCACCCGTCGTCTCTATGGCATGGACTATGAAATCCGGTTTAAGGTCCAGAAGTTTTCCGATATCCTCCCTTATCCTCTCACTGAAATGTATCGCAAAGATTTTTCCATTTTTATGCGCTTTCTCCGAAAGCATCCTCAGAAATTCGAAATCATGGTCGGAAATCGAACTCATTCCGAATCCGTCGGAGATTTCCAGGAGCGCATCGATTTCTTCATCCGTACCTTCGACAGGTCTTGATAGTATTGCTGGCTTTATAGGAAGCCCATTCACAGCCTTTTTCAGGAGCTCGACACCCTTTATGCCCCCTTCACGAAAGTCCGCGAATCCGAGGGTTCCCGTGGAAATCATGGTTTTCATCGATTTTCTCATCCCTTCGATCATCGTCTCATCGGGAGCGCTCTCCAGCATCCTGTGTTTATAACCGCCTGGTCCGACTATGTCTTCTATGGTGCCTGCGGGAACTCTTTTTATGAAAGAGTCGCCGAGATGGGTGTGTGCATTGAAAAAAGGAGGGACTACTATACCTGACATGAGGGGGTATGGCGGGAGAGTTTCGTCTATTCCGGTTATGACTCCGTTCTCGAAGCTTATGTGGCCTTCGACGAACCCGTCCTCGGTGAGTATAGCCCCGTTTATATGCGGCATATCGCCCCTCAGAAAGCGGCTTTGGTGATGAGCGCCTCGCTGTATTTCACGCCTTTAATGGCCTTTATATGGTCCGCAATGCTCTGAATCTCGTCGGCATCTCCCTGAACTATCAGAATCTCCAGGCATCTGCCCTCGTCGAGATGTACGTGGGCCGTGAATGAGCCCTTTGCGTTGTGGTGCTGAACCTCCAATAGCTTGTTGGCGACATCGCTCTCGTGATGATTGTATATGAAAGCTATTATTCCTATGGCCTTTCCCTTC
>JAJRVK010000119.1 GCA_024277315.1 archaeon
AACACATAAGAAATAGAGCGCTCCACTACGGTGAGGAGAGGGAGCTTGAGGATTACAGGAACCACACCGTCCATTTCGACAACTATTATGATCAGGCAAGGGACAAGGAGCACACCGCAATCCTTGTGGAGAAAGGGGAGAGGATACCGTTCATAAACACCATGGAAAGAGATGGCGGGCTCAATGAGATACATGAGATAATGAAGGGGATAATGAGGGGAAAGGAGCTGTTTGTCTGCTTTTTCTCGCTTGGCCCCAGAAACTCTCCGTTCAGCATCCTCGGTCTCCAGCTCACCGATTCTGCCTATGTGGCACACAGCGAGCACATACTTTACAGGACAGCCTACGAGGAGTTCAAAAGGCTGGGAAAGGATGCGAAATTCTTCGGGTTCGTGCATTCAGCGGGAGAGCTGGACGAGAGAAAGACCAGCAAGAACCTCGATAAAAGGAGAATATACATTGATGTGAAGGGAGAGACCGTCTATTCCGCCAATACGCAGTACGGCGGGAACACAATAGGTCTGAAGAAACTGGCTTTCAGATTGACGATAGCCAAAGCGGCAAGGGAAAAATGGCTCTCGGAGCACATGTTCCTCATGGGTGTCAGCGGGCCGAACGGAAGGGTCAGCTACTTCACCGGTGCATATCCGTCCATGTGTGGAAAGACCTCCACCTGCATGGTTAAAGGCGAGAGGCTCGTGGGCGATGACCTTTCGTTCATAAAGTACATAAACGGAGAGCCGAGGGCCGTTAACGTGGAAAACGGAGTCTTCGGCATAATACAGGGCATAAATTCGAAGGATGACCCCGAGATATGGGAGGTGCTACACAGCGACGAGGAGGTCATATTCTCCAACATCCTTGTGAGCGATGGCCTCCCGTACTGGACCGGTATGGACGGAGACATATCCGACAGAGGAGAGAATCACAGCGGCGAATGGTGGAAGGGAAAGAAAGATGCGGAAGGAAACGAGATTCCGCCATCGCACAAGAACGCAAGGTTCACCGTGAGGCTTTCCTCTTTCAGCAACCTTGATTCCGAGGCTCTGGATGCTCCGGATGGTGTGAGGGTCAGCGGAATGATATTCGGCGGAAGGGATGCGGACACATGGCCCCCTGTATGCGAATCCTTCGGCTGGAAGCACGGGATAATAACCAAAGGTGCCTCTCTGGAATCCGAGACCACCGCAGCCACTCTGGGAAAAGAGGGCGTGAGGAAGTTCAATCCCATGGCGATTCTTGATTTCATGTCGATACCCCTCGGCAAATACCTGGAGAACTACCTGGAATTCGGGGAACATTCCGAAAATCCGCCGAAGATATTCGCCGTGAACTACTTCCTCAGGGACGAGAACGGGAGATTCCTGAACGATAAGACGGACAAGGCCGTATGGCTGAAATGGATGGAGTTGCGTGCGAACGGAGATGTGGATGCCATAGAGACACCGATAGGATACATACCTCATTATGAAGACCTGAAAAGGCTCTTCTCGGATGTTCTGGGAAAGGGTTACACGAAGGAAGAGTATGAAAGGCAGTTCACCACAAGAATTCCCGAGCTTCTGGCCAAAATAGACAGGATAGAGAAGGTTTACAGGGAAATAGAGGACACACCGGGGGAACTCTTCGACGAGCTTGAAGCAGAGAGAAGGAGGCTTATCGAGGCGAAGGAAAAGTACGGGGACTACATCTCTCCTCTCATACTGGAATGAGTTTCCAAACTCTCGATAAACCACAGCCAAGTTTTAATAGCCCGAAGCCATGGGCAGGCTGTGAAAAAGGAGCGAGTACACTGGCCCTCCTATACCAGAAGGCTGAGAAAAAACGCCGAAAAATCCCTGGAAGAAGGTAGATATCCGGAGGAGGAAATCAGGCTTGCGCTCTCTGTCCCTGAGCCATATTACAGGTCCTATGCGCTCTCGGAAATCGCGCTCAGACTGCATGGAAAAGGGATGAAATACGAGGATGTCTGGGAAAAGGCCGTGAGGAGCGCGGAGGAGATAGAACCCGAGTGGAAGAAGGAAGAAATGCTCGAAAAACTTGCGTCCATCGGTCACAGATGCTCCACGGACATATTCTCCCTTCCCTCGATGCTTACCGAAAAGGAAATGAGGATGAAGCTGGTCTCGAAGATTGCGAGACTTGTCAGAGGAGATGACGGGCATCTGGCAAAGCTGTGGGAACGGTCCGGGGAAAGCGGGGATTCGGAAAGATACGAGATACTGCGGATACTTGTGCATCACGGACTTTCCGAGTCTCTTACCGGAAAATTCATGGAAAATCTCAGCGATGAGAAAAAGGAGCTCCTCAGGGAATACATGCGCAGGGGAAGAGGCAACAGAAAAGACAGAAAACGTGAGAAAAGGGAGAGCGCGGGCCGTGTGGAACCGCTCAAAGGTCCCGAACCCGCATTCACAATGGCTCTTTACAACACATACAGAGGAAAGGCGGACGAGAACCACTACAGAAACATTGCGAGGGCCGCTGCTCTCTGCTATGCGTTCGACATAAATCTTGCGCTCATAGGCTTCCCTTTCGAGGATGCGGAAGAATGCGCCGAGAGAACCGTTAAGAACACCAGGGTAGGAAAAGGCGGAGAATATCTGCGAGAGCTGGAAAAAGCCGGAAGGTTCGTTCTTTACCCGAACATCGATTCGATAGAGGGAAAGATTGTGGCCACGAGCTCGCATCCGGACCCCAAGAAGACAATAAAGCCCGGAGATATCGCCGGAAAAACCACCTTCGTGCTCGGCCTGGGACATCAGGGCCTTCCCGCTTCGGTCATGAGAAGAGCGGATTTTCATCTGGAATTCACCGGAAAGGGTGCATCCCTGGAGACCTGCACCGCCATGGGAGTTCTTGCGTACATACTGGGAAAGCGCACATAGCCTGGCAAAGCCGTACAGAACTCCCGGCATATCCACCAAACTCAAACTTTAAATAATCTCTTTACCAATAGTCAGGCATGGGAATCAACCGTAAGCTCCCGGCCGGTCTCATAGCAATTCTTTTCATCGTCTCCATTATCCCCGAGATTCTGCCTCTTTCCGATTCCGCCATCCCTTCGGATTCCGTCGAGGTCTATCCTGGTGATTCTGTCTTTTACAGCAGAAATGCATCCGTGGGCTATGCATATCGCTGGTACAATGGCCGGAATCCGCATTACAACGACTTCACTTCCAGCGGAGGGGACTGTGCAAACTTCGTGTCCCAGTGCCTCATAGCCGGCGGCCTATCCCTTCATAACGGCACGGACGGAAGCGGATACGGGGTCTATCCGGATGCGGACAGGCCGACGACATACAGCAACGGGACCATACCTTACTGCGATTACCTGCACCAGCACCTTGTGAATTACCAGCCGGTGGACTATGCCTATGTCACAACGGCAAATGCCACGATACCTTCATGGATTGAGGTCGGGGACGTCATAATATTCGGCAATTCCACCGATTACTGGCAGCATGCCATGCTCGTCGTCTGGAAGGGTACGGACGACCTCGGGCTCGCCGCACATACCACAGACACATGGAACGCATCTTTCTGGACGGAACTGAACTATTTCGGCCTCGCCAACTTCTACCATATAAGGGATTCCGGATACACGGGTGAGGAATTTCTTTTCGAGGTCAGAGCATCCACGCTTAACGTGAGGGTCGGGCCAGGAATAAGCGGCACCGGTTCCCTCTATCAGGACATCGGTGACATCCATGCCGGGGAGATGTACATTGCCATAAGAAAGACATACGATGCCTCAGGAAACCTCTGGTATCACTTCTGGTTCGATGACAGGGCCGCCTGGTGCGCTGCGAACTATTCTGGAAATGTATATGCCTCACCCATTTCCAGAGAGAGATATCTCGAAATCGACGTTTCCCGCTATCTGAATGTGAGAACCGGGCCTGGCATAAGCTACACCGATATCGGGGAAGTCTATCCTGGAACGAGGTTCTATCCGATACAGACCTTCAACTCCTCGGGCACCGTCTGGGTGAAATACCACTGGGGAGGCCAGGAGGTATGGAGTTCTGGAAAATACATGGAGGTTTTCAATTATATAGATGTTCATCCGAAAAAGAACATGGCCAGGGTCTTCATGGGATTCTATCCCTACTGGCTGGGTACGGACGATTCGTTCATGGAATGGGATTACATCTCTCATCTCGCATGGTTCGACATATCTCTGAATTCGAACGGCACGGTATCCAGCTCGAACAACTGGCCTTCCGGATGGACCGGTCTTGTCAGCGATGCGCATGCGAACAACACGAAGGTTCTGGTGACCTTCACACTCTTCGGTTCCACGAGCATAGATACCCTTCTATCGACCGCATCATACAGAGCGACCGCCATAGACAACATCGTGAGCGCCGTTGTTAGCGGAAATGCCGACGGAGCGGTCATAGACTTCGAGACACCTTCCAGCGGGGATGGAGCGAATCTGAGTATCTTCATGAGGGAACTGAAGGAGAACCTGACATCCCGGGACCCCTCATACGAGCTGGCCATATGCCTCTCTCCCTACCCCTGGAGCTCGCAGGTATGGGGGGATGCGGGTCTGTTCCCGGATTTGAATACATATGTCGATTACTATTTCCTCATGGGTTACGACTATCACTGGAGCGGAAGCAGTACGACAGGGCCATGCGGAGCGCTCTTCTGGAGCAGCAATATAGATGCATATCATGCGATACTGAAATACCTCGGTTATGGAGCGCTCAGGTCAAAATTCATCTACGGCGTTCCCTATTACGGCTATGACTGGCCGGTGAGCGGCACGGAATACGATGTTCCGGGAGCGAGCACCACAGGGACGGGCTCATCCAGGACCTACGACAGTGCCATGTCCAAGCTATCTTCTACCGGTGCTAGCCTGAACTGGAACGAAAGCTCGAAGAGCCCATGGTTCTGGTACTACGATTCGATCAATTCGATATACAGGCAGGTCTGGTTCGATAACGAGACATCCATCAAATACAAATACGAGCTCATAAACAGGTTCGACCTGGCAGGTGCGGGCACATGGGCCCTGGGTTACGATAGCAGTACCACGGAGATATGGAAGGCGATAGGTGAGAAGACAGGCAATTTTTCCTTGGATATCGTATATCCGTCTCCGGATTCCATAATCGGTGGGACCGTGAACGCCACGGTTCTGGCATACGGAGGCATAAGCGAACTGTGGTACAGGGTTCCGGGAAAGGACTGGCAGAAGGCGACTCCGGATATCCACCTGCACAGAGAAACGATTTATGTCGGTGGAAAGGCTTACAGAGGCTATCAGTCCGTTTTTCACCTGATATGGAACACGAATGCACTTCTTCCCGGGAATTACACCCTTGAGATAAGGGCGAACAACAGCTTTCAGATCGAATACATGAACTACAGCTATGTCGTTAAAAGGAACATAGCTCTGGAAGGGAGTGCCTGGGGCTCCTCCGATGCTTACAATCTTATAGACGATGAGGATTATATCGATTACTATTCCGGTTTCGCGTCCAACGATGTGGGCAGCGCCCTCTATATAGGGCTTCCGTGCAACTACTCCATACAGGCCTTCAAATTCCGCCTCTGGGACGGTGACAGCAGATACTATCAGTACAGGATAGATGTTTCAAGGGACAATTCCACATGGACAGAGGTCGTTAACAGAACATCCAGTGAGTGGAAGAGCTGGCAGTGGATAGGCTTTGCGGAAGGAAACCTGACTGCGAGGTACATAAGGATAACAGGCACCTATAACTCCGCAAATCAGTGGTATCACATAACCGAGTTCAAGATATTCGCCTACAACGACACGATGCTCCACGGAAAGGTTGTGGTAAACGGAGAACCGCTGCGCTCCTCCTCACTGCGTATCATGGACGAAAACAATTCTGTAAGTATGAGTCTGACGAGTGACGAATATGGGAAATATGAGGTGGACATCTCCTCCCTGAACCTCTCGGAAGGCGATTTCGTTAATCTTAGCATCACCCAGAGCGGATATATGGGGTGGAACGGTACATATGGGAGCAGGTATGTCTCACAGATTCGACTGGATATAAACTGCATGAATGTCCGCTTTCAGGTGGGTTGGAACCTCATATCGCTGCCATGGCAGAACGCATCCGCAGGCATAAGCGATGCACTTTCTGGAATTTCGTGGGACCGGGCGATGATATATCTGAACGGTCGATGGCACACATATAACACAGCAAGAGTGGCAAAGTACAATCTCGGATTTCTGGATGCGAATAACACGATGGGCATATGGGTTCACGCAACCTCCGCAGGAATATTGAGCGGACCCTCTACAAACGTTGGACCTACCAACATAACTCTCCACAAAGGCTGGAATCTTGTCGGATATCCGAGCAATACCGTGAGAACGGTCTCAGACGCACTGTCAGGAATACCTTACGACTATGTGCAGGTTTATAATGCCACAACGGAAACCATAACTACCCTTGCGGCAACGGATACCATGGAGCCCGGCAATGGCTACTGGATACATGTGACTGCTGATGTCGTATGGAGCGTCAAGTGGTGAGCAGGTTTAACGTCCTGTGGGCATTAACTCCAGTCCAGCAGTCTTTTCTGGCCTTCCAGGGAGCGCACATGGGTGGCATCCTGAGTGACCTCAAGCGTGCCCAGATATTTCCCTTCTTTGCTCCATATCGGGAAGTACTGGATGTGGATGAACTTTCCCATCATCTGTATCCAGAACTCCGCCTTGTCCCTGCGGCCGGCCTTGAACTCTTCCAGTATTTTGTTAACTATGCCAACGCTTTTCGGAGGATGACATAGCTGCACAGGTCTTCCGAGTATGCCCGGACTTCGCGGGAATATTCTCTCCTTTCCGTTGCTGAAGAACCTCACCCGGTCATCCGCGTCTATGAACGTCATATCGAAGGGCAGGGTGTTTAGCATGTACTTTATTTCCTCGGGAAGCATGTATCCTTTGTCGAGTTCTATGTCTCCATCCCTGACGAGCCTGTATCTGTCCGCCTGAGCGCTGCTCATCATGGCCTTTATCGGTGGAGGGAGCTTCAGCATTTTGTCTTCATCCACTTCAGCATCTATCTCGTGCGGATGTGTGGGTTCTGCATCGGTCCTCCACTCGTCTCCGGGTTCCACTTTGTAGAAATTATATCCGCTCTCCTGCTCCTTTATAGCCCTCCATTCACCCTCAGAAAGCAGAATCTTCACGGTCGGATACAGGATGTTGTTCTCCCTGTATGTCATGTCCGTGAGAGCTGCTGACAGGTCTCTGGCCGCTTCCCGGACTTTCTCGGAGAACTCCTCCCAGCTATCGGGTTCGGCGGAAAGCTGTCTTCCGAACTTCCTTATCTTGGCCCGTATCTCGTCGTGCTTCGTCCACAGTACGGTCGGAACAGCGGTTATTTCCCTGCGCTCCAGATAAGGGAACAGGAGCATTTCCTCCCTTTCGTAGTGATAGGCGACGCCTCTGAGACCCCCGGCGATTCCCCTGATAGTCTCAAGAATGCCTTTTCTCACGTTATCGTCGCCTGCGGATGCGAGGCTGTTCGCATAGAGATTCAAAAGTTCGGCATCTCTGGCTATCATCTCGTTCTCCATCTGCATGCTTGTCAGCGGATGTCCCTGCGGGAAATCATACTCCTTTCTGTCCTGAAGAACCTCCCTGAAGAGTTCCGTGTGCACATCACACATCTTCACTATCTCAGCCGGTGAGACGCCTTCTTTTACCAGCTCCTGCTCCACTATGGGTATCATTACCGGATTGAGGTCCGCCAGTATGCGCTTCAGTCTCGCCTTGGCCTCATCGACATTCTCCCCTTTCTGAAGGTCTCTCAGTATGCGCTTTATCTCCTCTTTTATCTTCTCCGTGTCCTGAAGTAGTTCTGACATGTTATCGGTCTGAGATGACGGAACACATACATATACTTATTGGACAGATTTGGTCGATGTGTAGTCCCGAAAAGATTTCCCACATGTTCGAAATCCTTTCAGATGATGAAACTCACGAAAAAGAAGCTCAGATACCTGATAAGATGGAAAAAAAGAGGAAAAACTAGCAGAGAGATCGC
>JAJRVK010000120.1 GCA_024277315.1 archaeon
ACAGTATAACATACGCGGCTTTTACTTAAAATTTTCTATTTTTAAGCGCTCTCGACTTCAAAAACCGTATTCGAGCATAGACCAGCCTCTCCCTATGAATATCTCATATGTCAGATAGATGCACTCACAGTCAAGTATAAATACATGAAGTTCATAATGGTTATGGAAGATGGCCTCATGAGGTGCGGCTTTTGACACAGAAAAAGAAGGCGAAAAAGAAGGACCCACACGGTACCGATAAGGATTCTAAAAAGAGCGCTGTCACTCCGTCCGCCGCAACCACGAAAAAGGCGGAAGACAAAGGGACTGACACGCTTCTAAACTGGCTCAAAGAGGGAGAGGCCACGTTCTCCATCGGTACCGTTGAGGACAGGGAGAGCGCCGAGGAGCTCAAGAAATGGCTGAGCGGTGAAGACGACGCATTTCACAGATGGCTGCACGAGGACGCCGTTCTGGAACCTGCCGCACCGTCATCCGAGCTTCTGGAAGAACTGGAAGAGAAAAAGAGGATGTTGAAGGAGAAGGACAGGGAGATAGAGAAACTCAACGAGAAAATTAAGGAGCTGAAGGATGAGATAGAGGGTCTCGGAAATATTCTAAGGGAAGAACTGAAGGAGTATGTCACGGAGGGTTTCGACCCGGGCAAACTGATCAAGGAGAGAGAGGAGCTGAATGTCCAGCTCAAAAAGAAGGAAAGAGAAATAGCCAAACTCAAAAAAGAGGTCGAAAAACTCAAAAAAGGAAGTGTTGCCCTTATAAAATATGTCAGGGAACAGCAGAAAAAGATGAAAAGCGAAGGTGTCAGAGAGATTAAGGCCAAGCTCGAAGCTGCGGAACAGTCCAGGAAATGGCTGCAGTTACAGCTCAAGGCGAAGGAGCAGGAGATTGCTGCACTCAAGGAAAAGATGCCGGAGGACGAGAAGGCGGCAAAGGAAAAAGAGCTGGAACTCATAGAGAAAGAGGCGGAATTGAAGGCGAAGGAAGAGGAACTCAACATCCTGCAGGAAAAGATAACACAGATAAGCGCTCAGGCGAGTGAGGAGAGAGTCGAGCAGTTGAGAAACCAGTTCGAAGCGGAATTGAACGCAAAAGAGGCCGAATTCGCCAGGAAAGAGGAGGAATATCTCGAAAAGCTCAGAGAGATGGAGACTGAGATTGAGAAACTGAAGGTCCAAGCGAGTGCGGAGTTCCTGGAAGAAGCCGAGAAATGGAAGGATCTGCCGGAAGCGAAGAAGAAGCTAATAGAAAGGGAGAGAGAATTGCTGGCCAAGGAAAAGGAGATAGAGGTCAGAGAGAAAGAGATCGAGAAGCTGAAAGAACAGTTGAAGTTCAAGGAAGATGAGCTCGAGAAGCTCAGAGAACCGCTTAAATTCAAGGAAGATGAGCTGCTTAGAAGAGAGGAGGATTTAAGACACAGAGAAGAGGTCCTTAAGGCCGAACTGAGAAAGCTTCAGCAGGCCCAGCAGGAAGTCGGGACGATCGAGCAGCAAGAAATGAAGCGCAGACTGGAAGACCTGGAAAGAGAGATCGCAAGGAAAGAGGAAGAGCTCAAGGTGAGAGAACAGTACATAAGAGCGAAGATGGAAGAGATCAGGCAGATGGAGCAGGGGCTTGTGGAAAAAGAGATAGAGGCGAGAGAAGAGGAGATAAAACTGGAACTGAAGCAGGAGAAGATAAAAACCGGCACGCCGAGGCTCGACGACCTTCTGTACGGTGGATTCCCGATAGGTTCGAACATCCTCCTGTACGGCCCCGCATTTGTGGGCAAGGAAGTTATGATCAATGCGTTCATAGCCGAGGGTCTGAAAAAGGGAATTCCCGGTCTGTGGGTTCTGACCGACAAATCGGTGGCTCAGATAAGGGAGGAAATGCTTTTCGTACTGCCGACCTACGAGGAATATGAAAGCATGGGTCTTGTCAAATATGTGGATGCGTATTCTAGGAGCATGGGGGAGGCGGGAAATGAGGAGAACACAATATATATCGAAGAAACGACGGATACCGATGCCATACTGAAAGCTGTTGATGAAATCACCAGGGAATTCAAGAAAAAGCATCCTTACTACAGACTGGCATTCGTCTCCGTATCCACGCTCATAGCGTATCTCGACCCCGGAACCACCTTCAAGTTCCTCCAGCCTTTCGTCGGAAAGAGAAAGAGGGACCGGGCGGTATCCTTGTATGCAATAGAAAAAGGAATGCACTCGGAAACAGACATATCCATGCTCGGCCACCTTATGGACGGCACAATAGAGTTCAAGGTAGAGAATCTCAGGAACTTCCTGGCGGTACGCGGTATCTGCGATGTCCAGAGCAGGGCTTGGATAAGATATACATTCAGCAAGAGCGGAGTGGACATGGGTTCATTCTCGCTGGATAAGATAAGGTGAGGTTTTGATAAAGGAAGGAGACATCGTACTTCTTCTCGGTAAAAGAAGAGTTCTCACGAGGGTGGAAAACGGATTGTCAAGGGTGGGAAAGGGTACGGCCGACCTTTCCAAAATTATCGGTATGAATTGGGGAGATTCCGTACGTTTCTGGGGTGAGGAATTCAGGATTTACAGAGCATCCATCGAGGATATGATTGAGAATTTCGACAGAGGTCCTCAGGTCGTACTTCCGAAAGACTCTTCCATGATCGTTCACCTGTGCGATCTGAAATCTGGAGATAGCGTTCTCGAAGCGGGAGCCGGTTCCGGCTGGCTGACGGTTATTCTGGCAAGGGCGGTTATGCCCGACGGAAAGGTCGTTTCCTATGATACAAATGAAAGATCGATTGAAATTACCTCGAAGAACCTTGAAAAAACCGGGCTTTCGGAATATGTGGATATAAGGAAAGGAGATATCAGAGAAGAAGACATAGAGACAGGGTTCTCCTCATGTGTTCTCGATATACCGGATCCATGGAATGCTCTTGATACTGTTAGAAAGTCCCTGATTCCCGGCGGACACCTGTGCATCTACGTTCCCACCTATAATCAGTTGGAGCGCTCCGCACTCGCCATGAAAGACGATTTCTTTGATATAGGCGCTCTCGAAATCATCCGGAGAAACATGGATGTGAAAAAGGATGCCACAAGACCGGATTTTAAGGGCCTCATGCATACGGGATTCATACTCCACGGTAGGAAGAGGTAGAAAGGATTATTATATGTCCCGGAATGCACGCTTATGGACTCAGAAAAGGGCTACCGCGGACCTGCTCTGGAAACGATGAGAAAATTCGGATTGAAGGTATGGGATGAGGTCATCTTAAAGACCGAAAAAGGAGAATTCCGGGGAGTCATACTCCCAAGAGCGGAGACAGGAGACGAGCATCATATAGTACTCAAGATGAACATCGGCTATAACGTGGGAATCAGGGCGGAAAATGTGCGGAGCGCGGAGGTAGTGGGGGAGAAGGTCGGACATTACAAAATACCCGAGAAGGAGTTTCCCTATGATTCGGAGAAACCCAATGTGACCCTTCTCGGCACAGGGGGAACGATAGCTTCGAGGCTGGATTACAGGACCGGTGCGGTTATACCGGCATTTTCTCCGGGCGAACTCTACGGTGCGGTACCCGAACTTGCGGACATATGCAACATAAGGACCGATAAGCTTTATGCGGTGTTCAGCGAGAATATGGGGCCCGAGCAGTGGATCGGTACGGCAAAAGCGATTGTGAGGGAAATAGAAAACGGTGCCGACGGGATAATAATAGGCCACGGTACCGACACACTGCATCATACGGCTTCGGCTCTCTCTTTCATGGTACAGAATCTTCCAGTGCCCGTGGTACTCGTAGGGTCTCAGAGGTCCTCGGACAGACCGAGCTCGGATGCTGCATTCAACCTTCTAACGGCGGCCAATGTGGCGGCCAACGGAAACATAGCAGAGGTCATAGTCTCGATGTTCGGCCCGACAAGCGATAGATTCAACCTCCTCCACAGAGGGACAAGAGTCCGAAAGATGCACAGCAGTTACAGGAGTACCTTCAGAACAATCGGCGATGTCCCGCTCGGTATGGCGAATCCTACTGAGATAAAGTATTTCAGGAAGGACTACAACGGGAGGAGAACAGACAGAGAGGTACATCTGGACGCTGTCTTCGAGGAAAAAGTATCGCTGATATACTACTATCCTAACATGAAACCGGATATTGTCGAATCGCTCATAGACAACGGATACAAGGGAATAGTGATTGCGGGAACAGGGCTGGGGCATGTTAACAAACCGCTTTATGAACCGCTCAGAAGGGCAATAGATGAAGGAATTCACGTTTTTATGACCGTTCAGACCCTATGGGGCTATGCGCACATGTATGTGTATGATACCGGCAGAGACCTGCTGCAGATAGGTGTCATACCTGCTGAAAATATGCTCCCCGAGGTGGCCTATGTCAAACTGGGATGGGTTCTCGGACACACCGAAAACAGAGAGGAGGTAAAAGACATGATGCTGACGCCGGTGGCTGGAGAGATGACGGCACGGGAACCCCCAAACGCATATCTCATATATCAGGGAGAGATTCCAGAGGTCGAGAGATTTCTGAAAGAAGGGATGATGTGATGGATGAAAAAAGGTGGAGAAGAGAGAAGGGAGTTAATCGTTATTTTCTGTAAAGCGGCGAATCCATATCAAATGGCGATTTTCTCCTCTTTTTATAGGTGGCATAAGGCAACCCAAGGGCCAGAGAGCCCAGGAGAATCCCGGTACCGTAGCCAACGATTTCGGAGAAGTAGTCCCTTATAACGGCAGTTTTACCGAACTCTATTTCGCCCGAATAATGGGATATCTCCACCATGTTCTGGCTGTACGGATATACGAGATAGAGCATATCATCAGAATAATATGAGCTAACATCACTTTCTATGCTCTCATAGCCCATTTTCACTGTGGCCTTGGATTCCCACCTGTAATTTATTTCGGAAATCACCATCCTGTTCTCGTCCAGCATCAGGGTTGCATCTCCTTTAAGTTTCTGGGCAAGTGCTAGATGGGAGACATCCGGCAATGCCTTCATACCCTCGATTTTCAGAGATATTCCCAGTTGAGCTCTTTCTCCTTTGGTTATTATGAGGAATTTGAAGGTCAGTTTCCCCCAGTCATCCACAGAACCCGCATCCGATTTCATATCGACCATTGTGGACATCGTAACCACTGTTCTCGTGCCATCTTCCTCTTCCTCCGAATTAAAGGTCGACATCCACGCCGCGCTGGAGAGATCGGAATAATATGTCGGACTGCTTATATCTACGTTATATGCAAATATATACAGATATGATACGGAAAATATCTCGGTCGTGTTGTTTTCAGAGTGGAACACCACTCCCGGTTTTGTCGTGTCTATACTTACGAGAAAGCCATCCGCCTGGACATAAAGTGGATTCTCCTGGACCATTATCCTGTTAAATGAAAGAGACTCGCTACTCCCCAAAACCGAGGAGAATGCGAGGATCATCGTGAGAGTTATTATGAGGATTTTCATCTTCAATCGTTCACCTCCTTTCCCCTCACCTCCCTAAAAAGGGAGAAGAGAGAAGGTAGGACACATGTTACAGCCTAAGCCTTCCATATATAAATGAAATATGGCACAAACATCGAACTGAGCATGCAAAGATTATAAATAGAAAGAAGAAATCCGGCAATATGAGCCTTTCTAAGAAGAGCACACTTCAGGACCGGGTTGTTAATGCGTTGAAGGAAAAGGGCATCCTCCTTCCAATGGCGTTCTTCGTCGTCCTCCTGATAGACCTCGTAATACTCTATGGCATAATACAGTCTCCGCAGAATTTCTGTCTCGGGGTGGTTGGTATCGGGATAATAACACCGTTCGCCTTCATATGGTTCAGGATAAGGAAGCCCAAGATACTTTTCGCCCTTATAACGGCTGTTTTTCTGGTGGTCGCACCCATGTTCTCGGTCATGGCTGCGGAATACATCTATTCGGCAGAGCCGAGACTTTTCTCGGACAGCGACGCGATGAAAGACGGTAAAATCGACCCGTATACATGGAACGGGGAGACAAGAATCTTCAATTTCACCGTACTCGCTTCATCCGAATATCTGAATATATCTCACTACAACGACACTGTCTATCTGAATCTGTCGGATCCGAACGGAAATGTTTCCAATTATACGATGTCGGCTACGGGAAGCATGGATGACGGTTACATAGAGTTCTACAGACCGGTCGAGCTCGAGAAAGGCGTTTACAGCTTCTATTTCTCGATAAAAAAGAGCAATAACACATCTACGGAGTGGGTTTATACTCTCTGGAGTTACGGTCCACTAAACCTCGAGAAAAGCGAGCACATACTGTCCACGATGCCCTATGCGTTCCTGGCCACTTTCATGTATTTCGGATTCCTCTCTTACATAATAACCGGTATGTACTGGTGGACACAGATAGCAAAGAAAAAGAAGAAAGAGATGGTTACAGTCAGAAAAGATGCCGTCCATAACGGTGAAGGTCTGAAATGCCCTGTTTGCGGCAATGGGATAAGCGAAGATGTTGAAACCTGTCCTTACTGCGGTGCGGAGCTCGAGTATGAAGAAAACGAGGAAGATAACGGGACGGCAGACTCGGATGAATCTGCGGAATAATCCGGTATTCTACTGGTCTATAGTGGTGCTTTACGCCATTTTTATATTCCTTCTCTCAGCGGACCCCGAACCTCCGAAACCCTCTGAAGTCGTGGGTTTAGAAATCCCATATGCCGACAAGATTTTTCATTTCTTTCTTTATGCCATTTTCGGAACCATTCTCTTCATGGCGGCGGAAAAAAGCAATTTCTCTCTGGAAACTTCCATATACTTTTCAACGGCATTCGGTATGATATATGCTTTTATCGATGAGATTCATCAGAGCTTCGTTCCCGGAAGGTCCTGCGATCCCTTGGATTTTCTTGTGGATGTGGTGGGAATTCTGGCAGGTGTGGGTTTTTACTTCTGGAGATGGAGAAAAGTATAAATCATGGGCTTCAATGGGCCACATATGAGAATTCTGATAATCGGCGGAGGAGCCGCAGGCGGAACCGCAGCACAGTTTGCCAGAAAAACCGACAGAAAAGCGAATATCACGATAATCGATGCGGAGCCATACGGCCAGTATTCCCGATGCGGACTCCCCTATGCGCTCCGTGGCGATACAACGGACGAAAGGTTGGTTGAGTTCGGACCGGAATGGTTTGAAAGGAATGGAGTGGAGGCTCTATACAGATACAGGGTGAAGAGCGTGGATTTTTCGGAAAAAACGGTCAAAATAGAGGGGAAAGATGACATCGAATACGACAGACTCGTAATAGCCACCGGAGCGAGGCCCTGGAAGCCGCCGATAAAAGGCATAGAAAATGATGGAGTTTTCTTCCTGAGGACTCTCGATGATTTGAAGGGTATACGGGAATGGATTGGTGATAGGAAAAAGGTCGTCATAGTCGGAGCCGGTTTGATAGGTCTGGAGAGCGCCGAGTCTTTTGTCAGGCTCGGAATGGATGTGGCCATTGTGGAATTCCTGTCATATCCCCTGCCGACAATGGTCGATGAGGATATAGGAATGGAGGTGGAAAAAATCCTGGAGAAGAACGGGGTCAAAGGGTACTACTCACACGAGGTAACTGAGGTACGGGGAAACCCTGTTAGTTCTGTGATTATAAGAAACAGGGAAGACGGAAGCGAAATCGAGCTTGAAGCGGATATCGTGGTTGTTTCCACCGGAAATTCCCCGAATACCGAGATGTTCCCGGATATAGAAAAAGGAAGGAGGGGGCATATAAGGGTGAACGGCAGGTCGGAAACATCGGTTAAGGATGTCTTTGCCGCGGGTGACTGTACGGAATATCTGGATTTCGTAACAGGGAAATATGTTCCGATGGGAATGGGTACCATGGCCGTCAGACAGGGCATGGCCGCCGGAACGAATGCCGTCGGCGGAAGTCTCGAAATTCAACCATTCATAGGCACGAGAACCACCGAACTCTTCGGAATGGAGATAGCGGGAGTGGGAGCAACGGCCCATGTGTTGAAGGAAAACGATATTGATTTCGTCACGGGAAGGTTCAGAGGTAGAGACCTCCCCGATTACATGGATGGCCGGGAAATATCCGTCAGAGTGCTTGCCTCGGGAGAAGGGAGGATTCTGGGGGCCCAGATAATCGGAAGAGACGCTTCCTGGAGGATATCCATGTTCGCAGAGGCGATAATAAAGAAGGACACCGTTAGAAACCTTTCATTGCTCGAGACCCCCTATGCTCCGCCCATAGCTCCAACAGTGGATCCGACATCCGTAGCATGTACCATAGCATCCATGAGGCTGAGGAGGAGAAAATGAAGGTAATACACGACTCGGTGCACGGAAGTGTGAGAATCGAAGGTGGATTTACGGACCTGCTCTCGACACCGGAACTTCAGAGACTCGCCATGATAAAACAGCTGGGCCTGGGATATCTTGTCTTTCCCGGTGCGAACCACACGAGGCTCGAACATTCCCTCGGAACATACCATATAGCAGGGCTGATTGCCGATGCCGTTGGACTGGACGAGCACTCAAAAAAAGAGGTCATGGCCGCCGCAATGCTCCATGATGTTGGTCACGGTCCGTTTTCTCATACCCTCGAAGTGGCTTTCAAGACCAGAAAGGGTATGGACCACATGGATGTCACTCAGAAACTTATAACCGGAGAGATCAGAGTGAGTGTGGAGGGTCTTAACGGAAGGAGCATCCCGGAGATTCTGGAGGAAATGGAACTCAAACCTGGGTCGGTAGCCTCTCTTGTTAAGAAAGATACTCCAGATATGTGCTGGCCCGGGCCCGGAAAGGAAGATATAGAGGCAGCCATAATCCATGGTCCGATAGATGCCGACCAGCTTGATTATCTCATGAGAGATGCGCACTATACCGGGGTCGCACATGGAACAATAGATATGGAGAGGCTGATGCAGACCATGATGGTGAGGGAAAACAGGCTTGTTATAGACAGGAGCGGAGTCCCCGCCGCAGAGGGCATACTGGTTGCTAGGGCCCTTATGTACTCCTCCGTTTATTTCCACAGAACCGTCAGGATAGCTGAGATGATGCTTAACAGGGGCGTCAGGGAGATGGACTTGGTCTCAGACGAGATACATATGATGAACGACTGCTCTTTAATAGAAAAAATGAAGACCTACGGCGGATTTCCAAGGAAAATGGCTATTTCAATAATATACAGGAATCTCTACAAAAAAGCTCTGTCTCTGGAACTCCCCTCCCTGGAACAGGAAGATAGGAAAAGACTTGCAGAATTTTCGGAGCGCATTCCGGAACTCGAAAGAGAGATTGCCGGAAGAGCAGGCATAGACGAAAAGAATGTACTGATCGACATACCGGGAAAAGACATCCTGATTTCCGAGCCACGGATGGGTGAAACCGAGGTCATTGTCTGGGAAAACGGGTTATACCCTCTCTCGAAGTACAGCACACTCCCCAAGGCATTGAAGAGAAGAAACGTTCACAGATGGGGAATTCTTGTGGCCACACCCGAAATACATGTGGAAAGTGTCAAAAGAGCAGCGAGATATGTGCTGTTCGGATAGGTCATATATCTGCAGGCTTGAAATCTCTTGCCGGACATGGCCCGTCCAGACATTTTCTGCAGGATACGCAGATATCCGGGTTTACATGGGTCTTACCGTCGATTATTTTTATAGCGGCCCTGGGACACCTTCCCACACACACTCCGCAGCCTATGCATTTAGCGGACTGTTCAAGTATTTCGATGACCGCCGCTTTCTCGTTTTCATCGAAAATTTTTATGCTGCTTTCCGATATCTCACATATTCCATCGACAGTGAGTTTCCCATTCTTCTCTTCCCACTTGCCTATTATCGTTAAAAATTCTCTCACTCTTTCCATGTTCAGGGGCTTCGATGGCTTCAGGATATCTTTGCCTTCGAAGGATATTCCACCCTTTCCTCTTGCGAAAGCGAGAACATCGAAACCCCTTGATTTTATCCATCCGGGCGCTCTTTTCCATCTCCACAACCCGTATTCGACCCATTCTTTTCCAAGTCCTTTCTCTCTCGCATAGTTTTCCAGATATTTCTCCCATCTTCTGTAACCCTCGAAGGCTCGTTTCAGAACCTCTGCATCACCGATATCTGCGGAGGGGCACGGATAGCAGCCTATGCGATACATCCCTCGCTCATACCACGGATTATAATTCGCATTTTTCATGAAAAGATACAGCCAGACCTCCAGCGCTGTCCAGTGCTGTATAGGTGATATTCCTTTCTGCCCGATAACCCAGGGATTTTCCCACCTCTTCCCCTTTCTTGCTCTGGCTTCCGATTCGTATTCCCTCTGCCCGATCACGGATATCAGTGCCCCGTCGTAGCCCTCCTTTATGAATCTCGTAATCGGCCCGAGTTTGCATGCCTTGCAGCACCAGCGATAATCCTTGGCAGGAGGTCCGAATACTTCAAGTCCTTTCCAGAAAGCATCATCCACATCCACAACATCCAGCTCAAGCCCGTATTTTTCAGCGACATTTCTCGCGTTTTCCACGGTTTCCGGCAGCTCGATACCTGTATTCAGAAAGAGCATCCTCGGTTTTAATCCCGCATCGAGTGTTAGGAGCAGGGAGGCAAGAGAATCTTTTCCTCCGCTATATGAAACTATCAGGGGTAGATTTTCCTCCTCAACAACCCTTTTTATGAATTCCGTCGCCTTTTTAAGGTTCCGCTCCAGGGAATCGCAGTTGGCCTTCAGAACATCCTCCCATGTCTGTCCGGAAGGAAGAATATTCTCTGTCTCTCCCAGTCTGGACCTGACCTTTACCCCCACACCTCTATCTGCAGCTCTCATCTCTCTGGCATTCATCATGGCCCTGCCAACGGCAATGACCCTCCTGTCTGGAGAAAGTACAACGACCTCGTCTCCGGCCCCGATGCATCTCGCAATCTCATTTATCCCCACGGCAAGTGCATTGGCGCTCTTCAGTATCGGTTCGACAGCACCTTTGTCCGCAACAATCCAGGATTTTTCCAGCCTGGGGAGTATGCGTTGCGCTCCGTCAATCCTCAGAGACACCCTGAAACCCGGTTTTTTCCCGAAAATCTCATATTTGAGAGCGCCCACCACGATCCCATCCACTATAATCTCGTCCAGTCTGTCCTCCGCGGGAGCCCTGTTGAGAAGCACTATCTTGTCCTCGGGTACAAGGAGTTCTCCGCAGCCCTCTCCGAACTGTCTGTCCGCAAGCTCCCTTATCATCCTCTTGTCGAAGTCGAAGGC
>JAJRVK010000121.1 GCA_024277315.1 archaeon
AGCTCCTTCTTCAGGGCGTCCACATCCTTCACTCTGAAGGACAGGTTCCCCACATTCTTGTAAACCGGAGTGTCCTTGTCTATCCGGCCGAGCTCTTCGAGAGTGACCTCTATCTCCTTTTTCTGGGTCTCGAACTGGTACCTCTGCGTTGCTATGCTCTGGAGCTGCTGCTGAAGCTGCTGTGCCTCCATCAATTCGTTCTGCATCTTCGGACTCAATTCCATGTTATTCCTCCATTGCTTTTTTTGCTGAAAGGGCGGCCGAAAGCCACCTGAGATATGAAGAAAGCGAGGCCCTTAAAGCGACGGTGTCCCCGGCTTTAATCTCAATCACGAGAGCATCTCCTTCCGTCCTCAAAGAGGCCTCGGAGCGAGGTATCTTTTCCCTGATCTCAGGAAGCAGCACCTTCCCGATATCGGAAAACCCCTCCGCCACAAGAACAGCGGAATGCATCCTACCTCGCAATCAGTCTTTTTCTTATGTTCGGCCTCTTTTTATAGAATATCTTCGAACCGCAGTAGCTGCACTGCATGCCCACGCGGTTTATCGCCGTGTCCTCCAGATCCCTCCTGCATTTAGCACACACATATTCGCTCATATGCTCTCCTCCTTAACCTCCTTTTTCCACGATTCCTTCGTGAATGGATAGTATGCGCCCCCTGCAAAGGTGTATTCGCATTTCTTGCATTTCCATATGCCGGTACTTATCCTCCTTACGGTATTGTGGTTGCATCTCGGGCAGGTGTATTTCCGGGACTTCATCCTGGCAACCTTTCCGAGGCTCCGGCGTATCTTAACGCCATATCTGGGACCGTATGTCCCCGCGGGACCGACCTTCTTCGTTTTTTTAGACATCGGAAGCACCTCCTTTCACGGCATCCGTGAGGATTTCTCTGAGCTCCTTTCCTTTCTCTTAAGCCATTTTCACGATGTCTTTCACTTCTTCGTAGGCAAAGCCTCCACTTAAACCTTTCTGCATGGCCCTCACATGCCCGTTCTGGTCTGTGTAGACGGAAAGGCGAGCGTCTGCAACTTTCTCTTCATCAAGAGTCGGGTCCAGGAGAATGACATCCTTTATCTTGGCGAAAGTCGTCATCACCGGCCAGTTCTTTATCGGCAGCCGAAAATCGTCTCCGAGTTCGTACTGGGCCGCAGGGACCTTGGTGCTGGCAAGAGCGGCGACAGAAGCTAGGGCGGCGGCATCGAACAGGTTGCCGTCATAGTCAAGGATGTGCAGGTCCAGGAACATAATCCAGACCTTTTCTCCCGGCTCTATGCATAGCTTTGCCAGGTCCACGACCTCTCCTTCCCGGAGCCCTCTGTCAACGACTCTCGAGAGCTCTATGGAGTTGGCATCAGGGGGCCCGGCCTCGAAATAGGGAGATGCCATGGGAATGAGCTCGGCATTTGTCGTGAGAACGCCCACATCCGGGGTGTCCGGAAAAGGCTCTCCGATGCTCATCTTTATGCCTGCAAGAACATCGGTGTTTCCGAGATGCACTCTTGCGGAACCTTCCGCAACCTCCACGATGCCCGGCTCTATCCTTATCTTCCTGTATTCGAAAAACTCTCTCCCATCCGGCCTCTTTTTTTCCATAAGGCTCTTGTATATGTAATCTCTAAGTATCTGGGCGACTGTTTCCTGGCTCATTCTTCTTCCTCCTTTATTTCTTCCATGCTGGCAATCTCTTCCTTCTCCTCCTCCGCAACAATGGCATATCTTCTGCGCAGAGCCTCTTTCTGGAGTTCATAGATCCTGAGAGAAGCCTCTTTTGCCATCTCGATGGCCTTGAAAAGCTCCTCCTGGGTCATGTCTCCGTCCATCTGTAGGAGCACGATCTCACCGGTCCTAGGTATTATCGCCAGAGGAACGTCGGCCTGACCGAAATTGTCCTCTTCCTTTCCCAGATCGAGCACCACCTTGTCTCCAATCTTCCCCGCTGCACATCCGACAACGAGGTCCTTCATAGGTATGCCGGCATCCGCTAGAGCCACGGAAGCCGCAGTCAATCCGGCACATCTGGTGCCCGCATTTGCCTGGAGAACCTCTATGAAGACATCGATAGAGGACCTCGGAAAGAGCTCAGTGAGAATAACGCTTTCCAGCGCCTCGGATATTATTTTGGATATCTCCACGGACCTTCTGTCCGGCCCGGGTCTTTTCCTATCGCTAACAGAAAACGGTGCCATATTGTATCTGCACTGAACTATGGCCTTTGCGGAGTCCTGGAGATGCCTGGGGTGAGCCTCTCTCGGACCGTAAACAGCAGCTAATACCTTATTTTTACCCCATTCAAGATAGGCAGAACCGTCTGCCCTTTTGAGAACGCCGGCCTCTATCTTTATGGGCCTCAATTGATCCGGTCTTCTTCCATCGATTCTCATACCCTTTTCATCTATCAATTTAATATCTGTCTTCATACCCATTTCATTGCCTCCTTATCTTTTTACTCTCTTTCTCAAGAAATTCCTTTATCTTCTCAGTAAGTCCTATGGTCTGTGCTTCCTCGTCTATCTTCTTTATCGCCCTTATGGCAAGAGCTATGCCGTCGACATCTCCGTCTATCCATATCCTTCCGTTCTGGCCGACAAAGATCCTGCATTCGGTATATTCCTTAAGCAGATTTATCATCGAACCGCCCTTCCCTATCACCCGTGGGACCTTCGAGGCGGGAATCTCTATTATATTGCCTCCGGAAAGCTTTCTCAGGCCCTGGTCCTTCATGCTCACCCTCACATGCTTTGCCTCGTCAACGCCGTCCACCTTAACCAGAACGGTATCTCCGACCTTAAGATAGGTGGGCGTATCACCGAAGTTCACCTTCCAGGGCACATCGTTGACATGGAGGGGGGCAGGATAGGGGGAGTTAATATCCACAAGCCAGGACGTGGCCCCGGTTTCGGTTATTATTCCTATCACTTTGTCTCCGTAACGGGGTATGTATCTCCCGTTCAGAGGAAACACATTCACATAGTTCTTGCTTATGTTTTTTATCCCGAGCTGTGCGGCATATATCACACCGTTCTCGGCATATGTGCCGACTCCCGGTCTGAGGCCGGTGGTATCGACGACCTCTCCAGGAAGCACAAGTTCCCTGCTCACATTATGTTTTTCCTCATTCATTCTATCACGCTCTAAAAATTAACTATTTAACAGTTTTGTTTCCACATCTCCTTTCGTCTTTTTGTTAATATGGTCGAAAAACTCTATCTGAACCCCGGCCGGAATCTCAACGATCCCTATCCAGAAACCGTCTTTCTGCCATTCTTCCTTTATTATCTGGCCATAAGAGACGAGGTCTCCGTACACTTTTCCATAATTTTCTCCAGAAAGCCTAATCGCCACCCTGATCTTCTCGAACCTTATCGGAATTATCGGTCTGAGCGCATCAAGGACCTTCTGAACCTGCTGTTCTGCCGGTTTGAACGGATCTATGTGTACGTGCGCCTCTTCCATAGCCGCCTCAATTCGCTGCGGAGGATGCGGTGTCTTTGTCTGGGGATTTATGGCATTTTTTGCTATTTCCGCCACTATTTTCCGCTTCTTTTCCTCCCGCATCTTCCTTCTCTGTTCAGTGGTCAGCTGAACTTCTCCCTTTTTTATAATGTGGATAGCGATCTCGTTTATGTCCTCGGTACCGAAGACCTTTCTTATGGATTCCTCAGAGGCCCGGTCGCCTTTTCTGGCGTCCCTGAAAACCTCTTCCACCGCAAGGAACTCTCTGACATCCTTCACCTCTCCGGAATGGACTCTCTCCACTATGTCGGGGTCAACGAGGATTTCGAAGCGCTCTCCGTGGGATTCGAGCCGGGCTATGACGGAGTTATCGAGGCTTACCATCTCAATCTCCCTTGAGTTCGGCACCAAGGAACTTGTTTATGCTCTTCTTTATCTCCGCATCCTTCAGTTTCCTGAAGTGCTTTCCTTTCTGTACCACACCTATCTCCACGGATACCGGATTAAGAGGCTCTTCGTTTGCTTTTTGAAGGGCCCGCAATCCGAGGGAGACGGCATCTTCTCTGCTCATACCTTCTCTGTGCTCGGCTTCCAGCATCTCCATGACAATGTCCTTTCCCGCCCCTATGCTCGTTGCCTTGTATGCGAAGAGAGCCCCGCTGGGGTCGGTCTCGAACAGGTGCGGTCCCTTTTCGTCGTGTCCTGCGATGAGGAGCGCTATGCCGAAGGGTCTGACACCTCCGTACTGTGTGTACTGCTGCTTGTAATCGCATATCTTTTTGGCGAGCGCCTCCACGAGAACAGGCTCGTCATAGGTCACTCTGTTTATCTGGGCGAGCACCCTTGCATAGTCGATTATTATCCGGGCATCGGCCACGAGGCCGGAGGTGGAGACACCTATGTGGCTGTCCACTTCGTATATCTTTTCAACAGAATCCGCCTCAATCAATTTCGAACTGAGCCTCTTATCCGCTATAAGCACGACGCCGTCCTTGAATTTCAGACCTATTGTCGTCGTACCTCTGGTGACGGCCACCCTTGCATATTCAACCTGAAACAGGCGACCGTCCGGGGAGAACACGGTTATAGCTCTATCATACGCCATCTGACCTGGTTGCATTCAAATTCACCGCTCCGCCATCACACATTCGCATATAAAGGTTTGCGAAAAACGATTACAAAAGAAGTGATTATAAAAAATCACAAGCCTTATTTACTCTTCAGTTTTACCTGTCTTTTTGATGCATATGCTGAAAATGAAAGACAGAGACGTGGTATCCATCGGCGACTTCACTCTGGAGGAAATCGAGGGAATTATGGACCATGCGAAGAAGATGGTTCCCATAGCGAAGGGGGAGAAGAAGAGCAAGGCTCTCGACGGAAAGATACTTTCAACGCTCTTTTTCGAGCCCAGCACAAGGACCAGGCTATCCTTCGAGAGCGCCATGCTGAGACTGGGCGGAGAATTCATAGGTTTTGCCGAACCGAGTGTGACATCCGCAAAGAAGGGAGAGACCCTAGCGGACACTATAAGGATGGCGGAGGCGTACTCCGACGTAATAGTTCTAAGACATCCGAGGGAGGGAGCGGCGAGGCTGGCTGCAAAGTTCTCATCAAAACCCGTGATAAATGCGGGAGATGGGGCAGGACAGCATCCGACACAGACCCTCCTCGACCTCTTCACGATAAAGACCGAGAAGGGGAAAATAGGTGGAATGAACATCAATCTCGTGGGGGACCTGAAATACGGGAGGACAGTGCACTCTCTTGCCCACGCTCTGGCCATGTTCGGAGCGGAACTCACCTTCACCGCACCTAAGGACCTACAGATGCCGGAGCACGTTATAAACAGGGTGAAAGAACTCGGCGTCAGACCCAAGATGGAGGAAAGTCTGGAGAATTCCATAGAAGATGCCGATGTGGTCTATGTCACGAGAATCCAGAAGGAAAGGTTCGCCGACCTTGCGGAGTTCGAGAAAGTCTCGGGAGCATACCGCATAGACATGGACATGCTGGAGAAGGCCAGAGAGGATATGATAATCATGCACCCCCTTCCCAGAGTAAATGAGATAGCGCCGGAGGTCGACAGCACGCCACACGCCAAGTACTTCGTCCAGGCATTCAACGGAGTGCCTGTCAGAATGGCGCTCCTTTCCCTTGTTCTGGGGGTGAGGAAATGAGGGAGTTCAGGGTCCAGCCGATAAGGAACGGCACGGTGATAGATCACATAGACAGCGGAAAGGCCCTGAAAGTCATAAAGATAATGGGAATAGACGAGAACGTCACATCCGTTGTCAGCGTCATCATGCACGTTCCCAGCTCGAAGAAAGAGTACAAGGACATAGTCAAGGTCGAAGACCGTGAGCTGAATCCGAAGGAACTGGAGAAGATAGCCCTCCTGGCACCGAACGCGACGATAAACATCATCAGGGACTACGACGTCGTCAAAAAGACAAAGGTGAAACCTCCGGAGAGGGTGGCCGGAATAGTGAGATGCGCAAATCCCAACTGCATAACCAATGCAAAAACATCCATGGATACCACAGAACCCGTGGAACCCGAGTTCGTCGTCGAATCCACGAAACCTCTCAAGCTCAGATGCATATACTGTGATCGGGAGCTGGAAAACCCGGAAGAGAACCTGATATGAGGAAAGAATAATCTACCACGGGCAATCACCGAACATGCGCTCCATAATAATCTCCACGGAGGACATCGCAAGCAGGAACATCAGGGACCGGCTACTCGAGGCGGAAGACTGGGAGGAAATCGGAGAATTCCGTTCCTTCCCTGCCTACGGACGGAAGAACCATGTAATGGTGCAGCATGAGAAGCCCCACAGATACGCAGAGGGCATTGACGCCGAGGTGGAGCGCTTTCTCGGGGAGAGACCGGAACTCATGATATTCGCATCAAAGCACAAAAGCGAATCCGGAAAGAGGGCCCTGACCGTGCATGCCGTCGGAAACTATGGAAAGGCAGAATATGGGGGAAAGGAGAGCACTCTCTCAGTGTCATGCCCCATACTGATGACCGAGGCCCTGAGGCTTGTAAACAGGTACAATCAACTCGGGGATTTCTCCGTTTCCTATGAGGTAACACATCACGGCCCCTACCTCGAGATACCCTCGTTTTTCATCGAAATCGGTAGCACAGAGGAGGAGTGGAAAAACAGAATGGCGGGAGAGGCGATTGCAAAGGCCATTCTCGAGCTCGGAGAAATAAGAGAAAGCAAGGACAGGGTTGCCATAGGAATAGGCGGCGGGCACTATGCCCCGAGATTTTCGGAACTGGCACTGGAAAAAGCGATAAGTTTTGGCCACATGGCTCCAAAATACGCTGTGGAAAATCTGGACAGAAAGATGCTGAAGCAGATGGTCGAAAAGAGCGGAGCCGAATACGTTTATTTTCACAAGGTCGGCCTCAAGAGGTCTCAAATAACGGAGATGAGAAATATCCTGGAGGATATGGGGGTCAGGAGAATAAAGAGCGATGAGATGCAGGGAAACCGGTGAAGGAAAAAATACAGGAAATTAAGGGGATTGGAGGCCGACAAGCTCCTCGTAGTCATACATCCTGGTGCCTTCCTTGAAGCAATAGTGTATTGTCTGGAACTCTTCTTTGAAGGCCTTGACATCCTCTCCTACTTTCTTCGGGTCTTCCTTGTCTATGACCACACGCTTCATGAATTCCGCGACGTCCTGCATGTCGTTCTCCTTCATGCCTATTCTTGTCAGTTCCTGTGTGCCCAGCCTCAAACCGCTCGGATCCAGGGCCCTGTTCACATCGTCCCAGGGGAGCAGATTCTTGTTGACTATCATGTATGCCTTTTCCAGAGCCTCGGCCGCAAACTTTCCGCCCCCGTGCTCTCTCACATCAACGACCAGGGTGTGTGATTCAGTGAATCCTTTCTTCTCCGCAAGAACCTTGAATCCACGCTCGTAAAGGGCCTGACCCAGAGCCTTCGAATTCCTGACTATCTGCTCGGAATACTTCTCGCCGAACTGAATGTGCTCGGCCAGAGCAACTCCCAGCGCAGCCATTGCATTCAGGTGGTGGTTGCTGAGAACTCCCGGGAAAACACCGTATATCAGTTTTCTCTCTGTCTTTTCATCTCTGGGATTGGCGACGATCATACCATGCTGCGGCCCCGGTAGGGTCTTGTGAGTGCTCATAGTCATCACCTCGACCCCCT
>JAJRVK010000122.1 GCA_024277315.1 archaeon
CACGCCGAACATGCACCCACAATAGATACTTCCCAACCCTTGACAACATAGCTACAGTTGTTGAAATGCAGTTCGACCGCTGGAAAAAGGGTAGTGAAACACTACGACGACTATGCGCAATCACTTAAGACGCTACGTATACAACTTCTGGATATCTTAAGTTGGCAGTCTCACTGATGGATGAGAAAAGACATTAATAGTCTCTTCCATTGCAAAGCGATGGACATATTGAAGGAAGCGAAAAGGATGATCGGCTCCGATATGCCTGTGGAGGAGCGCCTCCAGGCCCTCTGTGACTTCCTCAGGGATAATGTGGAGCACTACGACTGGGTGGGCTTCTACTTCGTTGACCCTAAAAAGAAGGACGAACTGGTTCTGGGGCCATATTCGGGAGCGCCGACGGAACATGTCAGGATAAGGTTCGGACAGGGGATATGCGGGCAGGCTGCGGAGACAAGGAATGTTTTTGTGGTGCAGGACGTATCCAAGGAGGACAATTATCTATCATGCAGCCCTGAGGTGAGGGCAGAGATAGTTGTTCCGATATTTAAGGATGGCAAGATAATCGGAGAGCTGGATATAGATTCTCACAGGCTATCGCCTTTCACGGAAAAGGACAGAAAAGTTCTGGAAAGGGTATGCAAGACGGTCTCGGAAATGCTCTGATCACACCCTTTTCAAATTGTTTCCGAATTTCTTTCTGACAGATTCCGCAAATTCATCATCGCCTGCCTCTTCGGCGATACGTATGAGTTCCATATATACCTCTGCGGCATCCTTCTTTCTGCCGCCCACTACAAGAGCTTCGGCTTTTAACATGAGTATCCGCATCTTAGTCGTGTAATCCCATGGTACAACCCTTTTTTCCTCTTTTTCCATAAGTTTCAGAGCTTCCTCAATTCTTCCCGCAACTTTAAAATCCTCTATGAGCGAAATCCTGATTGAAGGATCGTCTGTCCCGGACATGGCCTTTTTTCGCATTTTGATGGCTTCCTCAAATCTCTTTTCAGACCTGTAAACATCAGCCATGAGGTTCCATATTCTCCATTTCTCCTGTTCCGGAATATCGCCCAGGGATTCTTCAAGCATCTCCAGAGCCTCCCGCCATCTCCCGTCCATTGAAAGCAGAGATGCGAGCCTTCCCGCCATCTTTATGAGATTCGCCGGGTCCTTTCTCATGAACTTCATCCCCTCCCTGTATGCCTTCTCTGCGGAATCGTTCTCTCCTTTCTTTTCATATATGTATCCCAGATTCGATACGGCCTGTGCTCCCGCCCATCCCTTTCCTTTTGAGTATTTCAGCGATTCTCTGAGGTATTTTTCCGCTTTCCGGAGCTCACCGATCTTTATGTATGCGGTTCCGAGATTGTTGTAGATAACAGCCAGCCCCTTCCTGTTTCTGATTCTAAGAAGTATCTTTTCCGCCTCCAGATAGTTCTTAACGGCATCTTTCAGGTTTCCGGACCTCAGGCATATGTTTCCCAGTGCCATGCGGTGTCTCGCCGAGGCTATGTCATCACCTTTCTTCATAGCTCTTTCGAGAAGCCTCCGCTCTATCTCCATGCTCTCTCCCCAGTTCTCCATCTCGGCATTGGCCCTGGCAACCCTCTCCTCTATCTCCTCCGCAGTACCGAGAATTTCCTCTGCCATCCTGTAATATCGCATGCATTCCTCCCATTTACCTTCATATGCGAAGGAGTCGCCGGTGAGGAGAAGAAGGTCCCCCTTCAATTTCTCGGGGATTTTGTCGGCGTTCCTATGGAAATTCATAAGAGTTCCGCTTATATTCCCATATAGAGGCAATTCAGAGGCGAGTTCCACGGCCTTTTCTGCGGCTTCCTCCCATTTCCCTGCCATCTGAAGGTGATATACCGCCTCGAAGCGCTCTTCATCTCCGCACCACGGCGAAAGATAGTATTCAGCAGCCTTTTCGTGGAATTTTCTCCTTTCTCCCAGGGACATGGAGCGGTATAGCGACTCTTTGAGCAGGTCGTGCAGGTCTAGTTTGCCCTCTCCGACATCGAACAGAAGCAGTTTTTCCCTGAGCTTCTCAAGAATCCCGGAATCCGTATCGTATAGGGCCTCGGGATATACCGGAATCCTGTGAACCGAGACCGTCCTCAGGGCTTTTTTTTCATCCTGGCCCAGACTGGAAAAGACCTCTTCGTCCAGTATTTTCCTGGCATCGGAGACCCTGAAGCCGACATTCGTGTAAAGGTTCACAAAAAGAGGGATTCCTCCGGTGACAGAATACGCTCTCTCAAGATCATCTCTGTCAGGGAACAGTTCCGCAAGCTCCTCCTTCCTAAGTGCCCTCAGCTCGAGTTCATACACTCTCCCTCTGGCAATCTGGCTCCTGCCGAATATGCCCGGCTCCTCTCTGGTCGACACGATGACCCGGAATTTCACGGCCTCTGTTAACATTCGCTCCGCAAGCCCCTTTGCGAAGTCCCTGGTCTCCTTACCTGCGAACTGGAAGTCGTCCAGTATAAGAACGGCCTCTATGTCACGCAATGCCTCGAAGAATCCGGCAGCACCTCTCTTACGGTCAACCGTCTTTTTCCCGAGAATCTTCAGAAATTCGTTGAGTTCCTTCATCAGTTCCAGTTCTCTGTGCCCCTTCCTTGCGGTATACCAGAATATGTCGTATCTCCCGGCAAGCTTTTCCGAAGCTCTGAGAAGAAGAGAGGTTTTCCCCATCCCGGCCATTCCCTTTACGACGATGACCTTGAAATCCCTGATGTTTTCTGTTATCGCGGAAAGTTCCCCGCTTCTTCCCACGAAATGTCCCATACTCTCCGGAGCATGGAAAATAATGCGCTTCTTCGCACCGAAAACAGCGATATCCACAACACCCTCCTTTCTGGAGATTTCGTATATATCCAGGAGGTAGGGGGACACACCCTTTCTTTTACCTATATATTTCAAAGCTTCGCCGAAACTCAGCTCCATAATATGCTCTTCGTCCCTTATTTTCACAGGTATCTTTTCGATCTCTTCCAGAAGTCTCCGGGCCTCTTCCATACCCTGAGAGCTCGGGAAATAGGCGCTCTTCTTCCTCTTTTCCCCGCGTATGTACATAACCCTGTCCAGCACAAGTCCTCTGCTTTTCAGGGACTTCAGCGCCCTCGATATGGTGCTCTGCGGAAGGTGGAGAGCCCCGGATATCCCGCTCTGCGATATCTCATAAGGGGCCTCCCAGCCGCCTCCGTGCGAGCCGTATCGATATATATGCAGAAGTACTCTCTGCTCGGTGGTTATGTGCATGCATATCTCCTTTCAAAGTGGTATAAGTGATGGATAAGTACGCGTTGCTTATAAATACTTTCGAGGGGGAGGATAGCACAGGTGATAAAGATGAAGAAAAGAATAATGGCGGTCCTTGTGACCATGGCGATGCTCCTATCCGCTGTTCCCCTGATGGGGAGCGCTGCGGACACATCTCAGCCAGAGATACCGGAACCGGTGAACGGCACCACCGATATGCTAGGCGGAGGCGGATACGTGCACATCCAGTTTGGAGACAACAGTGAATTCGGGGTGATTTACGGCACGGAAGAGAATCCGAACTCAATAATCATCCTGGCAAAGGTAGTCAAGTACATCGGAACCGTAGATGCGTACGACAGCAACGGAGCGAAGATAGCCGACGGAAGATATGTGAAGGTTGGCATGCTCTTCGCGCAGAAACTCGATACGCTCCTGGAGTTCAATGACAGCAACGGTAACGGAATGTTCGATTACACCGGTCTGATACCCTATGAAGGCGCTCTGATGCACGAACCCGTTTACAAGAGGGTTTCGCTGAACACCGCATGGGAGCCGAGCGAAATAACGAAGGAAGTCGACGGCGACAACACGACATGGACATTCACTCTCACAGCACACAACCTCAGCTATATTCCGGTCGGAAACTCCCCAACGATAGACGAACAGGTTGCGAACGAGACGCTGGACACTCTGCAGTTCACCTTCCATCTGAGAGCGGAGAAGGTCTATACCGACAACGCAAGCATGCCCCACTACAGGGTCACGGTGGAGACATACAGAGGCCTTCTTGGCAATGAGAGATACAGAATAACCGAGATGGAAAAGAGTATGGACAACGTCAGCGGCTGGAGGACAAAATACGGTGCGAAGTACGACCAGTATATCGAGGGATGGGACTTCGATCCCACGAATGAGAACCCGGCTCTGATGCTGGTATTTCACTCGATATTCGGACACTATGTCCCGATAAAAGAGGCTCTGTGGCTGAGAGAGGCTTTCATGGCAAGGGTCGGAGCAAACGGAACGGCGAAGTACTACACGGAATCCGGAGAGGAAAGGATAAACGAGAGTATGGTGTCAGATTACGGACAGATGACCTATAACTTCAGGGCCAGACAGCTCAGACACAGGTTCATAGAGATAGATGACAACTGGGAAAGGGTGGCCAGATTCACATGGGTATCCAATGTGACGGTTGACGGCGAGGAAATGCAGATGTACGCACAGATACAGGGCGGATTCAGGAAGACCGTGATAGCAAGAGGAAGCGTATTCACCGGATTTGCAATAATAGGCGGATTGGTGTATCCGGGCGGCAATCAGATATATCACGACCCCGAGGTGGCCGGAGAGGTGCTGACCGATCTGGGTTCGACGGCACCCGGAACCACTACAAGGACAGGCTTCCTGGTTCTTGCACTGGTCGGTACAGCAGTGATAATCGGTGCTGGCTTCTATCTCTACAGAAAAAAGAAGGGCAACGAATTCGAGGACCTGGCGGAGAGCGCTCTTCCCGAAGAAAGAAAATAAATCCTTTCACACTTTTATTCGTTTTTACCCCGTTTCAGAAAATTACAAATATGACTCATAGATGAGGAAGAGCACGGACCCGGCTTAGCTCAGTCTGGCGAGAGCGGCGGACTGTAGTGTGTTCCCGGATAAATCCGGTATCCGCCGAAATCCGCAGGCCCCCGGTTCAAATCCGGGAGCCGGGACCATTTCCCAAAGCGATTGTAAATCACTTGATTCTTTTCCAGTGTTTTCTTGCCAAGAAAAGCCTTTCTGAAACTGGGAGCCGGGACCCTTGCCGTTCCCAAAGATTTTTTAATTGAACGCCATGTCATCCTGTGGAAGCCGTTATTCTCGCTGGCGGCTACGGTACGAGACTGAGGCCGCTGACATATAAGATTCCCAAGCCTCTGATACCGATAGCCAATAAACCGATGGTGATACACATCATAGATTCTCTGCCCCGAAGGGTGGAGAAGGTCATACTCGCGGTTAGTTATAAGAGGGACATGTTGCAGGGATATTTCGAAGAGAACCCGCCTGAAGGCAGGGAACTTGTACTTGTGGAGGAAAAGGAACCTCTTGGTACCGGCGGAGCGATAAAGAACGTGGAGAGGGAGATAAGCGGGGATTTTCTGGCTTTCAACGGGGATGTCATATCCTCTCTGGACCCCTCCGTGCTCATTAACACTCTGATAGAAAAGAAAGCCGGGGCAGTCATATCCCTGTGGAGAGTGAAGGACCCCAGTCACTACGGCGTTGTCGAGATCAGAGACGGATGGATAAGGAGATTCGTCGAAAAACCAAAGTCAGAAGAGGCGCCATCAAACCTGATAAGCGCCGGGGCGTATGCAATCTCTTATGATGTTCTGGATCTCATACCCCCGGGAAGAGTCGTGTCCCTGGAAAGGGAGATATGGCCCATAGTTGTCGAAAAGGGTATGTGCGGCGTGGAATTCGAGGGTTATTGGACGGATGCCGGAACAAGAGAAAGGGTGCTGGAAGCAAACGCCCTGATGCTCCGTAAGATCGGAAAGAAGAGTGTCGTGGGAGGCGGTTCCGAAATCCTCGGAAAAGTAATGGACGGCACGTCTGTAGGGAGGCAGGTCATCGTAGAGGAAGGAGCAGAGGTCAGAAACTCGATAATAATGGATGGCTGCATCCTGAAAAAAGGTTCGAAGGTGGATAACTCCATAATAGGACCGGAGGAGCGGGTCGCAGGGCATGTGTATGGGGAAATCATGTGCTCTCTCGGGCCCGATGCACCAAAAGATTAAAAAACACCCACCGATACTCAAAAGATGCAATTTGACAAACAGAGAGGAAACATATGATTTCGAACCTAAAAGTTAAAACTATCTGTTTCTTCGTCCTTTCGCTCGTGCTCCTTACCCTTATATCGGAAAACGAATCTGGAGAGAATCCAGAGGAGATTCTCGGTAGATGGTCGGAGGATTCGATATGGCCGATGTTCCACAGAGATCCGGGACACGGCGGAAGAAGTCCCTATTATACCGGAGACAACCCAGGAAAGCTGAGATGGAGATTCAGGACCGGTAACAGCGTCCGTTCTTCACCCGCCATAGCTCAGGACAGAACAATTTATGTGGGCTCCGATGACGGAAACCTCTACGCCATAAACCCAAACGGGACCCTCGGATGGAGATTCAAAACAGGCGATTCGATATGGTCTTCCCCGGCGATAGGTTATGACGGGACTGTTTACGTCGGTTCTAATGACGGGAACCTCTACGCAATAAACCCAAACGGAACCCTCAGATGGAGATTCAAAACCAACGGGAGCGTCCGTTCTTCACCCGCCATAGCTCAGGACAGAACAATTTATGTGGGCTCCGATGACGGAAACCTCTACGCAATAAACCCCAACGGTACCCTGAAATGGAAATTCGAGACGGGGGATGCCGTGGTGTCGTCGCCCGCAATCGATAGATACGGACGTATATATGTGGGCTCCAACCGTCTGTATGCAATAAATTCTAACGGGACGATTTTCTGGAAACTGGATGTCTGGGAGGCATTTAAATCCTCTCCGGCCATAGCCGCCGACGGAACGATATATGTCGGCTCTGGCGACGGCTCTCTTTATGCTGTGGATACTGCAGGCGGCATCATATGGCGCTTTAAGACCGATGATTTCATAACTTCGTCTCCGGCCATAGCCGCCGACGGAACAGTGTATGTGGGATCCAGGGATGGAAATCTCTATGCCATAGGTCCGTACGGGACTCTTAAATGGAAATTCGATGCCGGACAGTCCGTGTGGTGGTCCTCTCCTGCTATAGCGGCAGAGGTAACAGTGTATGTTGGCGGATACGATGGAAATCTCTACGCCATAAACCCAAACGGAACCCTCAGATGGAGATTCAAAACAGGCGATTCGGTATGGTCCTCTCCTGCGATAGGCCCCGAGGGAGCGATATATGCCGGCTCAAATGACGGCAACCTCTACTCAATATGGAAATCTGTTCCTTCCCCTCCTTTATTTCTGAGGGCCAATACTGGGAAAGGCTATGTAAATCTCAGCTGGAGTCCTCCTGCCGATGACGGAGGCATCCGAATAACGGAATACAGGATATACAGAGGAACCTCTCCGGGAGCGGAGGAATACGTTGCCAGTGTTATTGGGTCGGTGACCTCCTATCACGATATTGTGCCGAGCGCTCTCCAGGATTACTATTATTACGTGGTCGCCGTGAACGATATGGGAGAAAGCGAAAAAAGCACCGAGGCGAAGGCCAAACCCGGGACTCCTCCGTCTCCACCGGAAGGACTTAAAGCCGAACTCCGTAGCGATGGAATTAACCTCACATGGGAACCTCCGAAGGACGATGGCGGATCTGACATAGTGGAATATCGGATATACCGGGGAAAAGAGGAGGGCGGGGAAAGTTATCTGGTGAGTGTGGACGCATCTATGAACAGCTACAAGGATACCGAAATAGAGCGGGGGACAACTTATTACTATTATATAAAAGCCGTCAATGATCTTGGGGAGAGCGAACCCAGCAACGAGGTCAGGGTGGATACTGGAGAGAGAGCCCCTTCCCTGTGGCTCTTTCTGGGGGCATTCATTTTGGTGGCGGCAGCAACCATAGTGATATTCAAAAGAGGCGGTTCGTCGCTAATCAGAGAGCCTAAGTGAGATTTTTCATGATCTCGTCTTTCATCGGTTCCGTGTCCAGTTTCTCATATCCAACCATTTCGGCCAGTTCCTCCACACTGTACTTCTGACCGTAAGACCAGAGTTTTTTGAGGATCTCTCCCGCAGCCGTGGAATTGAACCAGTCCCTTTTTGTTTTTTCGATTATGTGCTTCCTAAGCTGCGTCTCGAATATCCATGCCCTCAGATACTGCGCCACATAGAATCCGTCATCCACATCCAGAAGGTATCTGTTTGCCTTGTGCCTCATCTTCAGTCCTTTTTCCATTATCTCCTTATAGCGTCTGTCCATGCCATCTATATCTCTTTTTGAGTGCAGTTCAACCTCATATATTATCTTGGAAGCATACCTTCTCAGGAAGAAGAGCTTGTTCAGGAAGGCAAATCCCAAATAATCGCTCGCATCCTCATCTCCGATATTCAGATACTGCTTCAGCCAGAGCTCATCCGTGGGAAGATAGTTGAAGAGGAAGGCATAGGTCTCGGATACCGAAACATCTCCCAGATAGCGATATTCAAAGGGATGCACCCTGTCAACATGCGCGAAGTGCTCCGTATGCCCTCCTTCATGAAGCATCGCCTGATAATCATCCTGACCGCCGTGAGGTGTTATGAACAGTATGACCTTATCAGGCACCTCAAGGGGCATGGTGAAGGCCCTCGGATATTTCTTCGGCCTCTCCTCGGTGTCAAGTATGACATTCTTCTGGGCATCCGGGTCTATTCCTATGCCTCTCATTGTAGCTTTCCAGTTCTCAACAACACCTTCCTTGGGGAAATACTTATCGTACTCCTTTGCCCTGAAAAGATAGGATACATCGTGACGTTCCGCCCCATCAACCGTTATTCCCCACTTCTCAAGAGCGGAGTTCATGGCATCAACATAAATTCTCTCGGTGTCTCTCAGGAATTTCTCCATCATGTCATTCACTGGCTTTATTCTGAATCCCTTCAGGTCCTCAATCATCTCCATGTAGTTTCCATATCCCAGGTCCTCCGCAAGGTCATGGAGCCTGAGCATCCTTTCCCTGAGAATCTCGTTGTGCTTTTCTACTATTGGGTCCGTGAGGTCGTCCATCTCAGACCTCTTCTCCCTCGAATCCTCGTTCGCTATCATTATGGCAATAGACCTGTACGGAACCTCCTGTCCGTCCACGTTCACCGTCGCCTTTGCATCCTCGGTCATGTATTTCTCATCCAGCTTCTTCACCATATTCCCGATGTATTCTCCGGCAATGAAGGAGAACAGCAGTGAGTTCTGCCTTCTCTCCTCTCCTTCGGAACCGTCCCTGAGTTTCTTCACAAAATCCACGGTGGAGCGCTGGAAGAGATGAGAGTATCTGTCGTATACAGCACTTATATTCAGTTCGTCCTTGAACCCCCCCAGATTCTGATAGTATTCCTCCTCGAGCTCCTTCGTGAAAAGTTCCGCATCCTTTCTTATCTTTTCTATGTCCATGACAACACCTGCACATGGATACGGCATGAGGATTTAGAGTTTTTGGCATCAGTCAGCTGTGAGGTCTTCTCCTGCTCCGAATATGCCCTGAGCTATGGAGTAGACATCGGGAATACCCTCCCATGTCATGGAAGATAAAGGTATGAGCTTCCTGTATGTTCCGATGTTCTCAAGTGCTTTGAAGACCTCGAAACTGAAATGCGCCTTCATCCCATCCTCGTTTCGGAGAGCCTCGTAAAGCGAATTGTCGCTTGTGCTCCAGTCGAGTATCCTCTCCTTTTCTTCGGGGCCAAGAAGGTCATACTTTCCGAGAAGGTTCACGAACGGAAGGTGAAACCGGAAATGCACGGTTGCCGAGAGCATCAGAAGAGAGGCAAAACCTGAGGGTTCCTTGGAGAGAACAGGGTCGAAAAGAAAGGCGAGCATGGCATCTTCGTCCCCGAGCTTTCCTGTTATGTGGTGGCTGGATTCCCTGAATGCGAATAGTTCGAGCTGTCCCGGCGTATCGATGAGTGCATAGTCATAGCTCGTTCTCTCGAGTTCCTCTTTTATCTCTTCTATTTTGAGCGCTACCATATCCGCACCGACAACCTGCGCTCCGTTGGGTCCCAGTCCGTATTCTTTCATTATCTCGGGAAGCGTGAACCACTGCCTTATGTCTATATCCGCTTCATAGGGAAGCTCGTCTGCTCCCGGATCGAGATTTATCAGGGAATATCTGAAACCCCGCTCCTCCATCCACTCCGCAAACGCTCCGACAAACGTGCTTTTTCCCGAGCCAGCTGTTCCCACGGCATATATCTTTACCATGAAACTGGCAGATATAGAGGGTTAATAAGAGTTGTGGGCCTGAAACCCTTTAATATATCTATGTTTTCCTTGGACCATGTCGACCATAGTAGAGAGGATATTCGCAGAGCACTCGAAGGGTAGGGTCGAACCGGGAGAGATAATATGGCTGGACCTTGACGTCAGGACTGCCAGGGACTTCGGGGGACCGAATGTTGTTAAGCACCTGAAAGAGCATTATGAAGGTGATTACCTCGAAAATCCGGAAAAGACCTATTTCACCTTCGATCTGAGCGTGCCTGCCAAGACCATAAAGTATGCGATAAACCAGCAGATATGTAGGCGCTTTGCCAAAGAAACCGGCATGAAGGTGTTCGATGTCGACGCAGGCATAGGCACCCATGTGCTTCTGGAGAAGGGAATAGTAAGGCCGGGAAGCACCGCGGTTGGCACGGATTCGCATTACAACATCCTGGGAGCCATCGGCGCCTTTGGCCAGGGCATGGGCGATAAGGACATCGCTTTTGCATTCAAGACAGGCAGGACATGGTTCGAGGTGCCTGAGACCATGAAGATAAACGTTGAAGGCGATTACAAATGGCCTGCAACCGCCAGAGACCTTACCTTTGCAGTCATGGGAGAACTCGGCTCGTCCGGAATGCTGGGGAAGGCCGCGGAATACTACGGCGATGCCATAGATAGGCTGAGCCTCGATGGAAGGGTTACCCTTGCATCCCAGACAACTGAGATGGGCGGCATAATAGCGTTCATACCTCCGAACAAAGAGGTTCTGAGTTTTGTCGAAGAGAGGACTGGAGAGCCTGTGAAAGGAGTATATGCGGACAAAGATGCCCAGTACTCCGAGGAGATAGACATAGATGTGAATGGGCTCGAACCTCTTATGGGAACGCCACCGAAACCCACCAATGTTAAACCTGTCTCCGAGCTGGAAGGCATGGAGATAGATTCCGTGTTCATCGGCTCGTGCACCAACGGAAGGTATGAGGACATGCTGGCCGCAGCGAAGGTTCTGAAAGGGAACAGGGTGAAAGAGGGTGTGAATCTCAGGATCACTCCTGCCACAAAGGAGGTCTGGCTCAGGGTGATAAAGGAAGGTCTTGTAGACACATTCATCGATGCCGGAGCCGTGGTCCTCACGAACCCTGGATGCGGAGGTTGTGCCGAGGGAATGCCGGGCCTTGTCGGTGAGAATGAGGTGGAGCTATCCACTACGAACCGCAATTATCCGGGAAAGCAGGGACCGGGAAAGATATATCTGGTGAGCCCGGCAGTTGGCGCGGCCTCAGCCATAAAAGGGTATCTGACAACGCCAGAGGAGGTGGTAAAGTGAAACCCATGATACTCAGAGGAAGGATATGGCTGATAACCGATGAGAACGGCAACAGGTTCGATGACATAGATACTGATATGATATTCCACAATAAATGGCTGTACATCACGGACATAAGCGAGATGGGAAAATACGCATTCGGAAACACATCCGGATGGGAGGACTTTCCTGAGAAAGCCAAGGAAGGGGATATACTGGTCGTGGGCCGGAATTTCGGCGCAGGAAGCTCCCGCCAGCAGGCTGTGGACTGCTTCAGAGCCCTGGGCATTCGGGCGATAATCGGCGAATCCTTCGGAGCGATATACAAGAGGAATGTTATAAACTCAGGTATGCCCCTGATAGAGGCGCCGGGAATCTTCGAATCAGGGCTTAAGAGCGGCGATGTGATAGAGGTCAATCTCGAAACAGGAGAGATAAAGGGGAATGGACAGGTTATATTCAGGGCAAAGCCCATGTCCAAGGTGCAGATGGACATATATCAGGCAGGAGACCTCTTCGAGTACGGAAGGACTGCGGAAGGAAAGCGATGAGAGTCCTCATGCTTCTTTCGAATGCCTTTCGGCCTGATGCCAGGGTCTACAAAGAAGCGAAATCTCTGTTAAATGCAGGTTTCGAAATTACGATAATCGCATGGGACAGAGAGAGGAAATATCCCGAAAAAGAGCATATCGAAGGTATCGAGGTCATCAGAACTGGTCCGCTTGCTCGTGGAAAAGGGCACTTCATATCGGATGTCAGGAAGTTCTGGAAAAGTGGAGAGAGAATTTCAAAAGAGATACAGTTTGACATAATTCATGCTCATGATTTTGATACTCTGCCTCTCGGAGTGCGCTTGAAAAAGAAGACAGGCAAACCCCTAATTTTTGATGCGCACGAGATATACTCAGAGATGATAAGAATAGATGTGCCGGCTTTTGTGACGCGTGTCGTTCAGATGAAAGAAGACCTTTATCTGAGACATGTTGATAGGGTTATTGTGGTTAACGATTATCAGAGAAGGTTCTACAGCAAAAGGGTTGGGGAACATAAAATAACAGTCGTGATGAACGCGAAAGACCCTGTCGATCCAGATAAAATAAAAATAGACGAAATAAGAAAAAAACTTGGAGTAGAAAACGCTGTGTCTCTCATATATCTCGGAGCTCTTGAGGAGGGACGTTTTGTCAAAGAACTGGCGGATTTCGCAGATACTATCGATGGAATCAAAGTTATCATTGGAGGATATGGAAACTGCGAAGATTATGTTAAAAAAGCGGCTGAAAGAAAAAATAATCTGATATATCTCGGTTTTGTCCATCCCGATATGGTGATTCCATATACGGCGGCTGCGGACTTCGTAGTTGCCATGTATAGGGAAGTGCAATCGGACAGAATAGTTACAAAATTCTTCGATGCGGTTAGTGCTGGAAAACCCATGATTGTCAATGACAACGGTGAGTTGACGGCAAAACTTGTAAAAAAATATGGAATGGGCGTGGTCATCACATATGATATGGAATCTTTCTCCAGAACGGTAGAATACCTGAAGAAAAATCCTGAAAAAATAGCCGAAATGGGAAAGAATGCCACACACCTCAGAAAAACATACTCTTGGAAGGCAATGGAAAAAAAACTCATTAAAGCTTATAAAGCCATTATTTCTCCTTGAGCTCTCCACCCATATATCTAAGCATCTTCTTGGGATTGAAAGCATCGAAAAACAGCTCGAAATCCTCTTTCTTGAACTCTTTCAGGAGAGCGAGAATCGCAAGATAGACCCCCATGAAAGCAAGACCGAGAATCCCGAGTGTGTACCATCGGGAGGCCCAGGATGTATCTATCAAGAGGAAAACCACGGAAGTAAGTATTGCCGAGGATATATGGATAAGAATTTTTTTATCGCTTATCGAACCGGTAAGGCGGTATGCGGCTAGCCTCATATTGAACGTGGTAATCAGGAAGGTTATCAGCGTGGCCATAGCGGCGCCGACGGCTCCCATTCCCAGAAGACCTATTCCAAGAAGGGATGTCGGGATAAAGATGAAGTTCAGACCGATATTTATCACAGCACGCATAACACCTATTTTTCCTGAGATGTCCGTTCTGTTCATCGCAGGAAGCTGATATGCATAGGGAATGTTCATCACGGTAAGAGTATAAAATACCGTAAGGACTCTTATTACAGGTATGGCGCTCCTCATGGATTCGCTGAGCATTATAACGACGATTTTGTCTGTGAAGACGAGTATGAAGAACATCAATGGAAAGACGACCATCGATAGATATCTCTCTGCTAGGCAGGCAATTTTCCTTATCTCCTGGATGTCTCCTCTGGAATGCAGTCTTGACATTGCCGGATAAACGGTCGTGCCTATAGCGATGCCTATGGTCGTCATCAGCATGCCTATCCTCTTGGCCGCATAGTAATCGGCCACGTCAAGAGCACTCCAGAACCACTGTATCATAACGACGTCGGTGTTAGCCGCTATGATGACGGCTGAGGAAGAGATGGCCAAGGGCAGGGCGAATTTAACATAAGATTTCAGATATCTCATGTCCGGTCTTTTTACGGGCATTTTTCTGAATAAATATATAGCGACCACTATGGCGACCAAGACCCCTGCGATATAGGCATTCACGAGCGCCAGAACCCCAAGCGAAAGAACCGCTATTATTATCGTTAGAAGACTTCTTGTGAAGTTATTTATGAATATGAGAGTTTGCGATCTGGCAATCTGCCTTTTTCCGTTGAATGTCGAAACGAATATATAGAGAATCGAGAAAAGAGACCAGTATATTATCGAGAGATAAACCGCCTGCTCGTGCATTCTGCTCTCGAACCCGTTACCCATCAGGTCCTTCCAGACATATATCGAAGTTATCACCGCAAAGACGAAAATAGCTATCAGAGATAGCTTTATGCCGATATATGTCCCATTGCATTTTCCCTGGTTCTTTTCGTCAGATATCTTCTTTATATGGGTGTTGTCGAAGCCGAGATTCGTAAGGAAGCTGAAAAGACCCACGAAAGATATGGAGAAGGCCACAATTCCCAAAGCTTCCTTGCCCATGTATCTTATTATGAAGAACATTGCGGCATAGCCCACAAGGGCCCCGAGTACATTGTTTACGAACACCAAAGCGGATTGCCGGGATATCAAGTTATCGCCGTGTTATATTTTTCAACTATTTAATCCTGTAAGGTGCATCGGAGAACGTTCGGTCCATCCTCGGTACATATAGCATATCCTCTTCAAGTTTCTCTAATCTTTTTATCCTTTCCTTCATCGGAGGATGGGTGGAGAAGAGCCCTATAAGGCCGCCGCCTTTGAATGGGTTGACTATGAACAGCGACGCAGAAGCGGGGTTCCCCCTTTCTATGGGCCATCTGAGGTTGTGCTCATGCAGCTTTATCAGTGCTCTTTTCAGAGAGGCAGGATCATTAATCGTCCTGGCACCAATTTCGTCTGCTTTAAATTCCCTCTGTCGGGAGATGGCTAGCTGGATGAGTGTGGCACCTATGGCGGCGCCAACCATGGCGAGTATTGCAATTATCAGCTGTCCCTCGTCGTTTCTTCTCCTCGAAAACAGGGTGCTCCACCAGAACCATCTGGATGCGAATGCTATCGCTCCGGCTATTGTCGCCGCCACCGTCATAACCAGAATGTCCCGGTCCTTTATATGTGCCATTTCATGGGCTATGACTCCTTTAAGTTCCTTTTCCGGAAGCAATTTGAGAATCCCTTCGGTAACCGCCACCACCGCATTTTTCGGATTTCTACCAGTGGCAAACGCATTCGGTGTTTTCGAAGGCACTATGGCGACCTTAGGTTTCGGAACCCCCGCCGCTTCAGCAACCTCTTTGACTATCCTCTGTATCTTGGGAGCTTCCTTTTCGCTCACGATTTTGGCTCTGTAGGACCAGAGAACTATCCTCGAACTGTAGAAATATGCTATCGCGTTCATGAGCACGGCAAAAGCCAGAAACAGCACCATGCTTGTCCAGAATCCAAAAGAGGTAAATGTCCCGAAGAGAGCGCCCACTCCCACGAACAGAAGTGTCAGCATAAGGAACAGTCCGGCGGTTCTCAATGTGGGGTTCATGTTAAAGAAAGGAGCCTCCGGACCTTTTAAAGTTTGCGGTTTCACTGCTGTGTTGCATATGCTGTGTTGCATAACTCATTTAGAGTTATGCGATAGAAGAGCGCCATAACTCGTCTTTGAGTTATGGAATGCCGGGCTTCATAGATTCAACAGCATACTGTATATCAGAAATTTTCTCTTAGCTTCCCGA
>JAJRVK010000123.1 GCA_024277315.1 archaeon
AAAACTTTCAGCCCGGCAGAGGCACGGATATGGAAAAGTTTTTTAGAGAGCTCCCGAAAGGACTGCCGTGAAGTGTTTCAGATGCGGGAAAACGGAAGCGGTCCATGACGGACTGTGTAGGGAGTGTTACCTGGAAACCCACAGATTGCTGGATATTCCGGATTATATGGATATTCACGTATGCGCTCACTGCGGAGCCGCATCTCCCGACGGAAAGAGATGGGAGGACACCGACGACTTCCGTAAAAGTCTCCGGGAACTGTGCCTGTCTCGAATATCGCTCTTGAAAGATGCCAGTGTGATGAGCGCCGAGACATCTATAACCGAGCAGGATTCTCACAGCTATGTCTTCAAAGGAAGACTTCTGGTCAAGGTGGGAGAGATAAAGGAAGAGGTTGATTTCGGATCGAAGGTCAGGATAAAGAGCGCTACATGCTCGCGATGCAGCAGAATACACGGAGGATATTACGAGGCCATAATCCAGATAAGGGGTGCAGGAAGGGAGATGAGCCCGGAAGAAAAGATCGATGCCGAAGAGTTCGTGGCAAGTAGGGTGGAGGAGATGGGAAGACATTCCAGGGAGATTTTCATAACGCAGGAAGAGGAGGTGCACGGCGGCCTTGACCTGTACATAAGCAGTTCGAGAGCCGCGAAAACCGTTGCGAAGTCCCTTGCAGAACATCTTTCAGGAAGTCTGACCGAATCCAAGAAGCTTGCCGGCAGAAAAGAGGGAGAGGACTTCTACAGATTCACATACTCCGTGAGGCTCCCGAAATACAAGAAAGGAGATTTTGTCGAATATCTCGGAAAATACTATAGAATAAGGGCCATGACTGGGGATGTGTGGAGACTCGCGCCCCTCGAAGGAGGAAGCGATATCAAGGTCAGGGACAGAGATGCCAGAAAGTTCAGGATTCTGGCTAGAAAAGAGGATGCGGAAGAGGCCGTGGCGGTATCGTTCAGAAATGGTGAGGTGCAGGTGCTTCATCCTGAAAATTACAGAACGGTCACGCTCAAATATCCGGGAGTTCCCGGAGAAAAAGTGAAGGTAATACGGATAAACGGGGAACTCTACTCTTTACCCGATGATGAGTAGTTCTATTTTTCCACTTCCGGCCCAATGCCTTTTAAGAGTTATTTCCAGCCCCCTCCCCTCCATTTCGGAGATTGTCCAGAAAAAATCGTCACTGCTTCCGCCTCTCATTATCAGAATAGCCCTCTTTTCGGGATTGAGCCATGGTGAGCGGAAAGCATCTCTGAGGGCTTTCTCCGCCCTGTTCATGCCCTCCCCTTCGCCAATTCCGACACCGACCTTTCCGGTGAGCGCTCCCATCACCTCTTTTGCATCTTCGAAGTTCTCTGTTATCTGAATGATGCATTCGGCAAATACCATGTTTATGGCTCTGAACGCTCCGTGTATGGTGGCATTCGGAGCGATTTCGAGGAGTCTGTCATTCTCGAGAACAAGAACCCACGGAGAGTTCTTCGAAAGCATCTCCAGACCATAGCGAGCCTGCTTTTTCCTGCCCTCTCCTTCCATTGAAAATGGCATGGCCACAAAAGGAACGAGGTTTCCAGACAACCTGGACAACATCACGGGAACCACAGTACCATAGAACCCCCCGAGACTGGATAAGGAAAAAACGAGGTCATGCTCCTTCATCACCTGAAGTGCCGCCTTCTCCGTGGTCATCAGGCTTCTTTTTATCTGCGGGTCCGTTGAAACAGAGGCCTCTATCTCGGATGCGTTCGAAAAGATGTTTCTGTATGCCGGGTCATTCACGGAGTTTATGAGGTAAAGTGGAAGGCCCGCGCCCGAAAGCAGAGAAAGCATGTTCCTGCCGGCGCCCCCGGAACCTATAACAGCAGATTTGAGCACAATATGCGCTATATACCAATCCTATTTGTGTTTTTGTATTTATCATGGCCCGCCAGCCGTCAGAGGCATTATCCCCATATTCGGGCATATGCGCGGTTTTTAAAAGTCTTTCTGGGTATGGGCCCGCCCGGATTTGAACCGGAGTCTATGGCTCCCGAAGCCACAAGGATGCCAAGCTACCCCACGGGCCCTCTGGTAGCCGCCATCTCTTTTTGGTTAAAATAGTTTCTCTTGCTTTCGCGACCGCCCCCTTCATTCATGTCGCATCTCCGAAAATCGGGCGATATATCTGTATCTGTGCTCTTTTGCTTTGCGGGAGCGCGCGTCGGAAAATAGTGCATGCGAACATAAAGAAAGAGCTCGAAGCGGACGCGGTGGGATTCGAACCCACGGCTTGCGGCTTAGGAGGCCGCCGCCCTATCCAGGCTAGGCCACGCGCCCATTGTATGCGGATTTATTATCCCATTTTAAAGGTTTTTCAGAGGCTTAGGAGGCCGCCGCCACGAGGAAAATGCGGGGCATTTTCCGAGCGGGACTTCTGGGGATAGAAGTCCGTGTATCCAGGCTAGGCCACGCGCCCATTGTATGGGACAACAGCGGCATATCTAATCGATATTTAATCTCTACCCTATCTTCTCCCATCTGTCGAGCTTCATCACCTCCGACAGAGTGCTTCCTCTCTGTATCTCCTCTCTTATCCTGTCCTCGTGTTCCTTAACATCGAGAGCTCTGTTCGCTATTTCCACGGCCCTTTCCCTGGGTACAACGACAACGCCGCTCTCATCTCCTATTATCCAGTCTCCTTCCCGCACTTTCTGGCCGCCGCTCTCTATCTCGGTTCCGATTTCACCGAATCCCTTGGGTTCTCCCGCATTGGAGGAAATATTTCTGGAGAAAACCGGAAAATCCATCTCTCTTATGGCATCGATATCTCTTGCGGCACCGTCTATGACTACTCCTTCCACACCTTTTACCTTGCATGACCATGAGGCCAGCTCGCCCCAGATGGCATTGTATCCTCCGCCGGCATATATAACGATGACATCTCCCCTGCCTGCTCTGTCTATGGCTTCAACTGGTTTTGCCCAGTCGCCGTCCATTGTCCTGACGGTTACCGCCCTGCCTATCATCTTCCTTCCCGCTCTGGTTCTGGGGATTATTCCATGCATCGCACCCTTTCTGTGCATTGCATCGCTTATGTTCGGAGTGGATACTTTCATGAACGCCTCTCTTATCTCGCTCTCCGAGTATTTCTTAAAAAGCTCGGTCTTTATGCCCTTTCTCTCTTCCATTGCTCTTTTTATGGTCCTCGTGGCCTCAGTGACATTTTTAGCCTTGATTATGGCCCCACCCACAATGACAATGCTCGCACCGTTTTCCAGGGTACGCGGAGCGCTCTCCGAATTTATTCCGCCTGCCACGGCTATCGGAATGGAAATCTCGCCGGCTATCCTTCTGAGGTCATCGAATGGGTCCTTCCCGAGCATCTGCTGGTCTATGCCGACATGGATGCATAGATAGTCGACACCCATCTCCTCGAGCTCTTTCGCCCGTTTCACCTTGTCGTCCACACCGAGAAGGTCTGCCATTATCCTGGCTCCGTAGTTCCTGCCTGCCCTTACGGCTTCCCGGATGGTTCCGTCATCGGCGACTCCGAGAACGGTCACTATATCGGCACCGGCTTTCGCGGCCATCTCAGTCTCAAGCCCGCCCACATCCATGGTCTTCAGGTCGGCAACTATCGTATGCCCTTTGAACTCCTTTTTCAGCGCTCTAACGGATTCCAGTCCCTCGCTCTTTATCAGAGGGGTTCCGGCTTCAATCCAGTCAGCTCCACCTTCCACGGCCTCTTCTGCTATGCGGAGCGCTCTGTGGAGGTTCATCATATCAAGGGCAACCTGAAGAACGGGTTTCATGAATATCAAATGATGCGGAGATATTAAAAGATATGCACGGTGGGGGGATTGCAGATTCTGCTTTGCCGGTGTCCCAACTCATTATCTTCATCCTTTCTTGTTTCTTCTGTCGGTAAGCGCAACGCCGTACTATCCGCCGTATCTTTTTCCGATCTAGCTTCCTCACATCGGGACTTTCTCTCTTCAAATTTTGGCGAAACGAGCAACGATAGTTGCGAGTTTAACTTCTGGAAAGAGGGCGAAATAATTTCCCACTCTACACACGGTTAGGGAAATCACAAACTTAATTATCCCCCGTGCTTTTGTGGAAAGGATTGGATGCCCGATGCAGAGATTCGAAGATATACAAAGGATGAAGTCCTCTCCGAGATGCACCCCGTGATAAGGGAGTGGTTCAACTCGAAATTCGAGGAGCTCACGGAGCCCCAGGCATACGCCATTCCCGTAATCCATAAAAAGAAGAGCGTTCTGGTTTCATCCCCCACAGGCTCGGGAAAGACGATAACGGCCTTTCTTTCCATAATAAACAACCTCTTCGAAATGGGTGAGGAAGGAAAGCTTGAGGACAAGATATACTGCGTTTATATCTCACCCCTGAAGGCCCTTGCGAATGACATACACAGGAACCTCGAAGTCCCGCTGGAGGAGATTTATGCCCTGGCAAAATCGAAGGGAATGAAGGTCCCCAAGATAAGGACTGCCATAAGGTCGGGAGATACAAGTCAGAGCGAGAGACAGCGCATGGCGAGGAAACCCCCGCATATATTCATCACGACGCCGGAATCGCTGTCCCTGGTTTTGACATCTCCGAAGTTCAGGGAGCGCTTCAGGGATGTCCGCTATGTGATAGTGGACGAGATACACGAGATATCGGGTTCAAAGAGGGGTTCAATGCTGTCTGTGAATCTTGAAAGGCTCCAGAACCTCTCGGGCCCGCTTATAAGAATCGGACTGTCTGCCACTCAGGCTCCCATAGAAATGATTGCGGAATTCCTTGGAGGCTATTCGGGCTCAAAGCCGAGAAAGGTACACATCATCGAGGTCAGGAGAAGAAAGGACATGGACCTCCGGGTCCTCTCACCCGTTCCCGATATAACCGCGGTTCCGTATGAGATTGCAAACGAAAGGGCCTATGAGATAATAACGAAACTGATTAACGAGCACAGGACAACCATAGTATTCACCAATACAAGGAGCGCGACGGAGCATGTCGCGTACAAGCTAAAAGAAAGAGGGATTGATGCGATAGAAGCACATCATGGGAGCATGAGCAAGGAGCGGAGGCTTGATGTTGAGGAAAAGCTGAAAAAAGGTGAATTGAAGGCCGTTGTAACATCCACATCACTTGAACTCGGCATAGATATAGGATATGTGGACCTGGTCATACAGATAGGCTCACCCAAGAGCATTGCGAAGGGACTGCAGAGGATTGGAAGGTCGGGTCATGCCATAGGTGCAATTCCAAAGGGAAGGTTCATAGCATTCCAGAACGACGATCTTGTGGAATGTGCCGTGCTTGTGAAGAGCGCATACGACGGCCTCCTTGACAGGGTGGACATACCCAAGAATCCGCTGGATGTACTGGCGCAGACCATCGTCGGGATGAGCCTGGAGGAAAGATGGAATGTGGATGACGCATTCAAACTGATAAAACGCTCCTATTCCTTCCACACCCTGAATAAGGAGGACTTTTTATCGGTTCTGAATTACCTTTCCGGAAGGAGCGAGGAGTTCTACTCCAAAATATGGTACGACCCTGATGAGAAGGTCTTCGGAAAGAAGAAAGGCTCGAGAATGATATATTTCCTGAATTCAGGCACAATTCCCGAGGATGCTAACTATCGGGTCTTCAGTGAGACAGGTTCGGCCCTCGGAAAGCTTTCCGAAAAGTTCGTGGAACGCCTGTCGCCGGGAGACATATTCGTTCTCGGAGGCAGGAGCTATGAGTTCGTGAGGATAAGGGGCATGAAGGTCTATGTCAGGGATGCGAAGGGAAAGAGTCCCACGGTACCGTCATGGACAGGGGAGATGCTTCCGAGAAGCTTCGACCTCTCCCTTGAGATTGGAAAGTTCAGGGAGAAGATGTTCCGGTGGATGAAGGAGATGGAAGAGGGAGAGATTATCGCCATGCTTGTGAGCGATTACCACATGACAGATTGGGCTGCCAGGAGCATATATCGGTATTTCACGGAACAGGACATGGCCGTTGGGATAATACCGACACACGAAAATCTGCTCATAGAGGAGTACAGGGGCGAGGGAGAAAGATGGCACTACATTTTCCACTATCCATTCGGGAGAAGGGTAAACGATGCGCTCTCCAGGGCAATATCGTACAGGGTTTCAAGGATGGAGAAGATGAGCGCCAGTGTGACCGTTACCGATGATTCCTTCATGGTCACGGTTCCGAGAAGGATTGATGCGGGGATGCTCGGGAGAATAATCGGTGCCGAGTACCTGGAAAAGACCCTGAAAGAGGCCATAAGAGGTTCGGAGCTCTTCGCCCAGAGGTTCAGACACTGTGCGACAAGGGCTCTCGCGGTCCTCAGAAACTACAGGGGAAAGGATATAAGCGTCGGCAGGCAGAGGAGGAGGTCGGCCAGAATCCTGGATTATCTGGGAGATTACGAGGATTTTCCCGTGATAAAGGAGACATACAACGAAATATTCAACATAGTCATGGATTTACCCCATGCAAAGCAGGTGCTGAGATGGATCGAAGAGCGCAGGGCCGTGATTGGGACCATACACTCCGAAATACCGTCACCCTTTGCGAGCAACGTACTTCTCAGCGGAATATCCGACATAGTGTCAATGGAGGACAAGAGCGCTCTCCTGCGGGAATTCCACAGAAAACTCCTGGAAAAGATACTGCCCGAGGAAGAGCTCAGGAAGTTCATGTTCGACGAGAAGGATGTGAGAGGATACTTCAGAAATAAGTTCGGAATAGAGGAGAAGGAGGGTATAATCCAGGTCCTGAAGAAGCTCGGCGCCCTCAATGTCCTGAGCCAGCATTCCAGAAACATATTCGATTACTGTGCGGAGATAGATAAGTGCAGAGAATGGGCGGAGGAGCTCATAGCCGAGGGAAAGATAGTCTCTGTGTGGGCCGGCGGACTGCTCTGGACCGTGAAGGAATACCTGCCCGAGTATGCGGCCGCATATGCCAAGGACATCGAGATGACCGATATGCATGAGAAAATCCTGGATTTCATAAAGAAAGGAAAGGGAATGAGAGAGATTGTCAACGAGTTCGGAGCCGAGGGAAGAGAGGGTATAAGGGAGCTTGAAAGGGCATATATGGTCGAAAGAGCCCTCAGAGACGGAGATATGGTCTTCGTCCCCAGAGGTATGGAGAAACCGAAGAACAAAAGAATCCTGGAATCACTGGTCTACAGATATCTCGAAGGCTTCGCACCTGCAACACTGGGAGAGATCGCCCACGCTCTGGCACTGGAAACGGATGATGTCAGGAGAGCGCTGAAACCGCTCATGGGCGAGGGAATAGTGGAAAAGGGATTCTTTGTGATAGGGGACGAAGAGCAGTACATGCTTTCAAGGGATGTTTACGCACTCAAAATGGGGAAAGAGGGAATGGGTGAGGAGCAGATACGGTCGTACAGGCTGAAGAAGTTCTTCGATCTGGATACGATAGACGATTACTTCGATATTTTCGGCGAGGCGAGCAGGACATACGATATATTCTACCATGTGAGAAACTTCGACTGGGACGAATGGAGGGATAGAAGAGAGAGGAACGAGATAATGATGGGGAAATTCGTGAGGGGGCGGGTCAAGTACGTGAGGGGGGATGAAGCGCCCATGTTTGTCGGCGCTTTCAGAGATGTGCGGCTCACGGAATTCGACCTGAAGGTGCTGGATGTCATAAGGAGGAAGGATGGTATCAGCGCAAAGGAGCTTTCGGAAATGCTCGGAAACGCCGAGGCCGTGAAGAATTCCCTGCAGAGGCTGGATTCGGGTTGTTACATAGTAAGAAAATACCTTCCGGGAGAGGGATGGCAGTCCAGAAATGTTTTCATTCCGTCTGATGTGGAGCCAATGCCTGCGGAAAAGGCAAGAAAAGAGCTGATTTACAGGTTCATAGGAGCACACGGCCCGGTTCCAATGGCCGGAATAAAGGGATACACCGGTTTTTCAGGGACCGAAATAGGAAGGTATCTCAGAGAACTAGTGAAGGAAGGGAAGATAACGCCTATGAGCGTTCAGGGTGAGCGCGAGGACTTTTACATAACGCCAGAGGATTTGGCATCACTGAGAAAGGAGAAATTTCCCCAGGACGGAGTTCGCATACTATCTCTCTTCGACCCGTATATCGCACCGTTGTGGAGCGAGATAGCCTCGAAATACGGCGAGAGATGGATATTCCCCATAATAAAAAACGGTCTTCTGGACGGTTATGCCGAGATATGGCCAATGAGCGGCAGGGTTGAGGTGAGGGAGATAGAGACCTCCGATCTTGACAGCACCCTTAAGGCCATGGAGAAGGTCAGGGAATACTATGAAGGAGAGGGAATAGACATAACGACAATAACAAGGCTGAGAACAAGGGGAATCGATGAAATCGGAGATGATGCGGAAATATTCAGAAGAAACGGATATGTGCGCATCCAGGACACGATGGTGAAGGGGGAGGTAAGGCCGGAGAGCTTTGAACTGGACGATATTCTGAGATACATGCTCTACAGACAGGGGATATGCAACAGGCGTTTTTACGACATATTCCACCTGATAGACGAGAGGGGCTGGGTGAGGGGGGATTACGATGCATTTCTGAGGGTTCGCAATTACAGACCTCTGTCCAGGTACAGGGACGGCGACATAGTTTCCTGTAAGGTCATACCCCACTTCGTTTCCTACACCATGCTGCAGAAATGCGCTCTATATCAGACCGCAAAATCAAGAACTCTGGATGAAAACGACGAGATAGTACTCCAGGTCATAGGGCGTGAAAGGAGGAAAAAGGACATAACCGGAGCATCTCCTCTCGGGCCAAAACTTACGGCTCAGTCGATAGACAGGCTCTATGAGGGCTCATACATAGCGAAGGACATGAGGGGCAGGTTCATAAGGGTGTTTCCGAGAAAATACATAAAAGATGCCAGAAAGAAGGTTCTGAAATCGATAATAGAAAACTACGGTTTCGTGAGTGCCGAGCTGCTTTATATTCTTGCCGGTGGAGAGTACAAAATGGGAGAGATAAGGGACCTGCTGAAGGAGATGGGAAAAGAGCTCGTGAGAGGATTTTTCATAAAAGGCTCGAGAACGGTCTACTGGGCTCCCGAATATGCGATATCCGAGATGGAAATGATGAGCTGCCGGGTAGATGCGGTTATTCCCAAAGACGACCCGGCCGGCTGGTATATCGAGCATTTTGCTCGCGATATATTCGGTTTCTCTCCTGCCGTCAGCATATTTGTGGGAGGGAGATTAACAGGCGCCGTAAGGGGTAGAAAAAGCGGTAAGAGAATTCAAATCCGTGAATTTGTGGGAGGGAGCACCGAGAGGTATCTTCTCAAGGATTACGCCAGAAAATGGGGTATAAAGCTTGACTGGGGTGTGGACGAGGTGGATGAGTGGGAAATAATGCAGAGCATCGGTGGCTATAAAAAATGAAGAAATCATCTATACCGAACGACATAAATAGTTGCGTGTCTATTGGTGGGTGAGGTATGTGTATGACAAGACGGTTATCTATTGCCGAAGCTCCGCTGATAATTATGGCACTGCACGACGAAATTCGAAGAAATAGAG
>JAJRVK010000124.1 GCA_024277315.1 archaeon
CCGACCTGCTCGAATGCCTCGAAGCCTCCAGTACCTCCTGCCGAGATTATCACGCTCGATGCGTTGCCGCCGTCCATGGCAACTATGGCGGCCCTGACATATGTTCTGGTCACCTGGGTTCTTATATCGGAACCCTCAGAATTGACGAACCTCTGGAATATGGTTTTATCCGAATACCCTGCGGTGACGGTCCTGACCTCCTTCTCCTCCTTTGCCATCGCCACCATGTCCTTTACGAGTTCGTATTTTTCCGATATGTCTATGTCGGCAGGGTCCTTTTTCGGAACCCATATCACACCGTCGTCCACCACCGGGACCTCTGCAAGCCCTGTCTTTCTTTTGCTGGCTCCCGCCGTGACCTTTGCCAGTTTGAATGCGGTTTCCAGCGCCTTTAACATGGATTTCTCGCTAAGGTCATGGGTTGAGAAGAATCCCCACGCTCCGCCGTAGAGAACCCTTATCCCCGCACCTTCGCTCTCCCCGAAGAGGGCCTTTTCCACATTTTTGTCCTTGAGCTCCAGACCCGTCCCGGAGCTTTTCGCAGTCCTTATGTCGCAGTAACTGGCACCCATTTCCAGCGCCTTTCTGACGAGTTTCTGTTCCAAACAATCACCGGCCGTTAATAAGGGGGAAATAAATAAGTGATGCCTCAAATGGAAGAGCGCATCTCAAAAAACCTATATAGTAGAGGGAGTTTTGGCGGTAAAAATCAAAGAGAGTGAGGAAAATGATTAGAATGTGTGAAGAACACGGATACTTCAGGGGAGAGGTCTGCCCCGTGTGCGGCATGGAAGGAAGGTTCATCCTGAACGATTATGAGATGGAGCACCTGGGAAAGACACTGGCAGGCGTTCTCAGGCATTTTCCGGAGAAGTTCGATCTGACCATGGACCCCAGAGGCTGGGTGGACGTGCAACAGTTCGTCAATGCCATCAAGGCGAGGCAGAGAAGGTTCAGATGGCTGAGGGCATATCACATAGTTGCGCTCATAAAGACAGACCCCAAAGGGAGATACGAGTACAGGGACGGCTACATAAGGGCCACATACGGGCATACGATAGATGTGGACCTCGATTTTCCGACAAACGATGTTCCGGAAAAGCTCTATTATCCTGCAACGGAAGAGGAGGAGGAGTTCCTGAGGGAGGGGGGATTGAGGCCCTCAGACAGGATATTCGTGCATCTCAGCACGACACTGGAATCCGCTGTGGAAGCCGGAAAGGTCCGCAGCCCCAGCCCCGTCGTGTTCGAGATAGATGCGAAGAAAGCCGCCGAAGAGGGCATATCCATAATGCATGCGGCCCCTACCATCTATATCACAAAGGAGGTTCCGCCCCGATACATGAAAGAGGTGGAGGTTCCTGAGGAGCTTCTTGGTCCGGATGAGAAAGAGGGGGCGGAGGAGGTGTCGAAGGAAGGAGAGGATGCCGGTGAGGCGGAAGACGCAGAAAGCTCCGGGGAAGTGGAGAGCTCCGATACCGGCGAATCCGGGAATGGCGCCAAGCAGAAGCCGGAAGAAGAGAAATAATCCATTTCCATATTTTTAAAATAGACGATGATAAAGAGCCGGGAGCCGGTTAAGGGCATAAAAGTCCTTTCCAATAATAAACTACTTATACTCTGTTAGCCATCATAAAAAAGAGGTGTACTTTGAGCGCCGAAAAAAAAGTGACCTGCCCCTTCTGCGGGGAAGAAATCGATTCAGATGCGCTCCGATGCTCGAACTGCGGTAACGGATGGGACGGTCCGGAGGAGAGAGAGGCCATAAGGGCCATAATGAAGATGCCCGGGATGGGAGAAAAGAGGACGAGAAAACTATACGAGGCCGGTTTCAAGAGGATTAAAGATATAGAGGAGGCGGACATAACGGAAATTCTGGAAAAAGCCGGGATCCCTCTAAGTGTGGCGAAGGAAGTTAAAGGCAGAGTGGAGGAGAGAAAGGGGCTGTATCTATGTCCTGCATGCGGTGCGTTCGTGAGTTCGGAAGCCACCGAATGCCCTATATGCGGTGCGGTGCTCTATGAAGAAGGATCGGAAACAGAGGATGAAGAGAGCGGGGAGACGGTTCCGGATCTGGGCGCTCTGGAAGATGACCTTCAGATCGAGGAAAAGGCATCCTTATACATATGCAGGATATGCGGTGCGTTCGTATCCAGAGACGCGAGGAGATGCCCGGTGTGCAGCGCTCCCATGCCGGAGAACCGGGCCGAACCCCCCCAGAGAATTGAGGATGACCTCCTAGAGGATGAGACTGCGAATGTAACGGCGATAAAGAAGTTCTTCGGTGTGGAGGAGATATCGAGCATATCCGAGATATCCCTCCCTACAGACGACATACTCGAGACGACACCGGAGATAGATATGTGCGGGAACTGCGGTGCGTTCGTAAGACCGGAGGCGCTGCAGTGTCCAGTATGCGGTGCCGCCCTCATACCGGATATTTCCGTGGAGGAAGAGATTGAGGCGGAAGAAGAGGCTTTGAATGCACTCGAAGAACTCAAAAATGAGCTTGTCGGGGCTGAAATAGTCGCCGAACCTGAAGAAAAATCACCCGAAGAAGAGATTCGTGAGGAGATAGTGGAGTATATCTGTCCGGACTGTGGTGCCGCAGTTCCGGAGGATGCCGCTACATGTCCGGACTGTGGTGCCGTTTTCGGCGGGAACGAGGACAGGGATAGGGTGGAGGAGGGGGCGGTCATGTCTCTCGACAGCGCCATATTCGAAGAGGAGAGACCTAAGGCCGAGGAACCTGCGGAAGAAGAGATAAAGGCAGAGGTAGAATCGCTTCTGAAAACCCAGAAAAGACCGGAAAAAGAACTTATAGAGAGTTTCGAGCTGGAATACGGACTTGAAGGAGGATTCGACGAAATAGCCTCCATAGAGGTTAAGGAAAAGGAGGGCATACCCAAGCTTCCGAAACTTGACATTCCGAAAAAACTCAGAGACTGGCACAGAGTGGAGGACCTTCTCATGGCCACGGCATCCATTGCCGCGGTACTTCTCGCAGCAGAATATCTCCTGACATATCCGCTTGTCAAGGACCCGAAAATGGCATACGGCAGTGCGGCCGTGCTTGTATTCACCCCTCTTCTGATATTCTCGCTCCTGATGCTCTTTATAGACAGAAAGAAGATATTCTCCAATGCTGCATACTCCGCATTTCTCCTGGCCCCGTTCCTGATGATTCTGTTCATACCGCTGAGATGGTTCCTGGCTCTGGACTTCGAGAGACCTCTTCTGTCTGATGCCATGATAATGGCATTTTCCGCCGTTCTTCTTCTGACAATACTCAGGATATTCAAGGGGGAAACAAGCCCGTTCTGGCTCTTTTTTCTGGGAATTGCCCTCATATCCGTGCATTCCGTACTGTTCGTAACGGACTTTTACACCATATTCGTTCCCTCGTATGACAAGGTTCCCTCTCTCGGTATCCCGATAATGGGCGGTGTGATGCTCGCGATCGCAGTCTATCTGAGAATAGATTCGGCAGTACGCTCCCTTCTGGCCACCAGAGATGTTCTGCTCGGGCACAGACACTATATGGGTGGGGAATACGAGGAAGCGATGAAGTACTACACAAGAGCCATCAGGAGGAAAAGAGGGGATGAGAGCGGTTATGACCTGGCATATTACAGCAAGGGGACCGCTCTTCTCAGTACCGGGAACGCTGTCGAAGCCCTGAGATATCTGAACAAAGCCCTGAAAGAGAACCCCGATAACGAAATGGCATGGAACAACAGGGGCATCGCACTCTCCAAACTTGGCCTCACCGAGGCAGCGCTGAAATCATATGATGAAGCGATAAGGATAAGCCAGGAATACGAGGTCGCGTGGAACAACAAGGGAAACGCCCTGGCAAGGATCGGGCGATACGAAGAAGCCCTGGAATGCTATGACAGAGCCCTGAGACTCAATCCGGAGTACACGGATGCATGGATGAACAAGGGATATGTGCTCATAAAACTGGACCGATACGGGGAGGCCAAGGAATGCGCCGAACACATACTGCCTTCCGCAAGGAGGGTCGTAAAAGGCAGTGGAAGAGCGGAGAGAAGCCCTGTCTGAAGCATATATTCGAAAAGTTTTAATCCCAGTGCTATATCCCACGATATGGTATCAAAGGAAGAGATAGGAAGAATTTTAGACGAATACGATAGAAAAAATCTCTCGATAGCGACTGTCTGCTCCCACAGCAGTCTTCAGATTTTCAACGGCGCCAGGAAAGAGGGTTTCCGCACGATAGGCATAGCGATAAAGGAAAGAGCGAGATTCTATGATGCTTTTCCGCTGGGTAGGCCGGATGAGTTTCTGATAGTGGACACCTATGATGAAATCTTCGACCTTACCGATGAACTCATAGAAAGAAACGCGATAGTCATACCCCACGGTTCCTTCGTCGAGTATCTGGGTGCCAACAGGTTCAAGGAACTGCCCCTGCCAACTTTCGGCAACCGCTCCGTACTCGAATGGGAATCTGACAGAGACAAAGAGAGGGAGTGGCTGGAAAAACATGCCGGAATAAAGATGCCCAGGAAGATCGATGACCCTAAAAAGATAGACAGGCCGGTTCTTGTGAAGTATCACGGTGCAAAGGGCGGAAAAGGATTCTTCATAGCCAAGGACTATGCGGAGTTCAAGCTCGGTATAGACTGGACGAAGAAGTACTCGATACAGGAATACATCCTGGGAACGAGATACTACATGCATTTCTTCTATTCCCCGATAAAAAACGACGGATACAGGATTTCGAAGGGAACGATAGAGATGCTGAGCATAGACAGAAGGGATGAATCCAACATAGACGAGATATACAAGCTCGGAGCGCAGGAGGAACTCAAGAAGATGGGCATATTCCCGTCATTCGTTGTAACCGGCAATGTCCCGGTCGTCCTCAGGGAATCCCTGCTTCCCAAGGCATTCGAACTGGCGGAAAAGGTCGTGGAAAGCTCCATAAAGCTATTCGGGGGCATGATAGGGCCATTCTGTCTGGAATCCATTGTCACCGATAGCCTCGACTTCTATGTCTTCGAGATATCTTCGAGGATAGTCGCGGGAACAAATCCGTTCATATCCGGTTCTCCTTATGCCGACCTGATAGAACCCGGAATGTCCACTGGACAGAGGATAGCCAGAGAGATAAAGGTCGCGAACGAGAAGGGCGCTCTCCGGGAAATAATCTCGTGATGCACATGCGGAGATTCCTTGTGGTCGGACACAGGGCAAATACCAACGGCGACTTTCGTCTGGACGACCTCCCGGGAACAGGGGGCAGAATGGACATAATCGCGATGTCCGTATCCTCAGCCCTTTTTCTTTCCCATGGTTTGAGAAAGGATGTGGAGGTCTGGCTAGTCCTTCTAGGGGGGGTGCCCAGGACCGTGAAGATAATCGGCCCCGAGGCAAGATACCTATTTCCCGACGAAAGGAACATTGCGGGAATGATAAGAACGAACCTCCTGAGATACAGGGAAGGTAAAAGAGGAACCCCGGGGATATATGTTTCCGATATGGATTTCAGAGAGGCCGTGGAGAGCGCCTCCGCGGATTCTGTCCTTTTCTATCTTGAGGAGGATGGTGAAAACATAAGGTTCGCAGAGATTCGGGAGAACTCCACATTCATCCTTGGGGACAGCACCGACCTGACCCCTGAAGAGGAGGAGATAGTGGAAAAAATCGGTGCCCGGAGGATAAGTCTGGGAAGGAAGAGTCTGCACACATACCAGGCCATAGCCATAACCAATTATGAACTGGACAGGAGGGAAGAGTCTGGAACAGGCGGCCCTTGATATTGTACTGCTCATCGGTCTGATACTGGAGGGAATTGGCTTTTTTTACAGGAAAAGAGAGAGACATCTGTTCAGGGCCGCCGGTTGGGCATTCCTGGGTGCATACTGGCCCACTCAGGCACCGGGTTTTCTGGCCATGGATGACCTCACCAACGCATTCTTCTGCCTTGCCGCCCTGCCTTTCTTCTTTTATCTGGGATATCACGAGATACTTTCCTACAGGGCGAATGAGGACCATAACGGCCTGAGATTCATATCAGGAGCTGCCTTTCTCGCCGGGTTTCCGTATTTCATCATAGACCGGATTCCCATAGTCGCCGGTATTCTAATCTCGATAGTGGCAGGCCAGAGCATATGGCTCTTCAATCTGATGAGCGGGGGCGGTTTCACCGTTGAGCCCGTGGATTACTTCAACAACTCCCTCTGGTACAAAACGGATTTTGTGAACGAAATAGGTGCACTGGTGCCTGAGGCAAACATAAGGATAATCCTGGCTTGCACTGCAATCCAGAGCATTCTGATAGCATTCGGAGTGATAATGGCCGCTCGCTCTGGCTGGGATAGAAAGGCAAAAGCCCTGCTGGTAACTGTCCCGACAATATACTTTCTAAATCTCGTCAGAAATGCCGGTGTGATATATCTTACGCAGTACGGAATAACGGACTTCTATACGGCCCACCATGTCATCGGAAAGGGAGGAAGCCTGATAGCGCTCATAATCCTGCTTTTCATAACTTTTAACATAATGCCGGAGCTATACGACGACATAGCATCCCTCCTGAAACTTCCGGAGAGGTTCACCCGCTTGAGGAGGTCACAATAAGAACGACATCGTCGTGCTCTTTCAGTCTTTCAGGCATGGGAACGAACTTTCCGTTCACTTTAATAAGTGTCACCGGTGGCGGCGCTCCGAATTTCCTCGAAAGCTCCAAGCCGGTCATGCCTTCCTCTATCTCGACGATGCCGTAATCTTTCTCGTTTATCCTGAGCCGGATTTTCACTGCCTGCAATCCACAACCTTTTTTAAGAATATTCCTTCACCCACCATTGTCAGACATGCTGAAGTGGCCCGAGGTCCGGGCTCTTTCTTTGCGGCTCTCTGCGCTGGCTCACCCCCCAAAGAAAGACACCGGATGAGAAAGAAAGTCGGGTTCACCTGCTCGCTCACCAACTCAAACATGCCGAGGTGGCCCAGTCCGGCTAAGGCGGATGGCTCGAGACCATCTGGGCGCAAGCCCCCGGGAGTTCAAATCTCCCCCTCGGCGTTGCTGTGCCCTGTCCCGCATCTAATTATTACTCGGATTTTCCAGTCCCACAATACGGCAAATTCTTTAAATCCCTCCACAATTCCCCTCCGATAACATGAAGGTGAAAGTGGCTATAAACGGTTACGGAACCATAGGAAAAAGGGTTGCGGATGCGGTCTCCATGCAGGACGATATGGAGGTCATAGGAGTCGCCAAGAGGTCGCCGACCTTCGAGGCATTCATGGCCATGGAAAAGGGATATCCGTTCTATGCTCCTGCCGAGAGCATCCACGGACTGGAGAGCGCAGGCATAAAGGTAGAAGGGACGGTAGAGGAGATGCTCGAAAGAGCGGACATAGTCGTGGACGCAACATCCAAGAGCCCATATCTGGATGTGTACGACAAGTTCGGCATAAAGGCCATATGGCAGGGCGGAGAGAAGCACGAGATAGCCGGGACATCGTTCAGCTCCATCGCAAACTACGAAGAGGCGTGGGGCAAGGACAGAGTCAGGGTTGTTTCCTGCAACACGACAGGCCTGATAAGGACACTATATCCTCTGCATAAGGAAATCGGGATAGATAACGTTCTCGCTGTTATGGTTCGAAGAGCCGCGGACCCGGGCGATTCGAAAAAGGGACCCATAAATGCCATAGAACCCGTATTAAAAGTACCGAGTCATCACGGACCCGACGTTCAGAGCGTTATGCCCTACCTGAACATCCAGACCACCGCTGTAAAGGTTCCCACAACGATAATGCATATGCATTCCGTGGTCGTGAAGCTCAAGAAGGAGATTGATGAGGACAGTGTTCTTGACATATGGTCGAAGTATCCGAGAATTATTCTCTTAAGTTCGGCCAACGGAATAAAATCAACTGCCCAGATAATGGAGATGGCGAGGGGATTCGGCAGGCCATACAGCGACCTCTATGAGATCGCCGTCTGGAAGGACGGGGTCCATGTTGTCGGTGACACGCTTTACTACTATCAGGCAATACACCAGGAAAGCGATGTGATACCCGAGAACATCGACGCCATAAGATCCATGACGGAGATGATGCCTAAAGAAGAGAGCATGGAAAAGACCGATAAAGCTCTGGGAATCAGGAAAACCCTTTAACCCAAAGCCTCTTTTATTATTTTCCCATGGTCAAACGCCATCTCCGGCAGCTCATTTATCGGAAAGAATCTGGCTTCGGATGCATCGTCTCCCACTCTGAGCTCTCCTCCTGTTCTTTTCAGAATATAAACGATGCTCACCGTGTGTCCTCTGGGGTCCCTGTCCGGATCAGAATAGACTCCCACAAGCCTTATTATCTCGGTTTCAAGGCCTGTTTCCTCCCTGAATTCTCTTATGACCGCATCTTCCACCCTTTCTCCGTATTCCACGAAGCCTCCGGGCAAGGCCCACCTGCCTTTGAAAGGCTCCCTTCCCCGCCTTATCAGGAGTATCTTTCCGTCCTCGATAAGGACTCCGTCCACGGTGAGCGCCGGGTTCCTGTGTTTTTCAGCCATGAAATCATTTCAGCATTGGCATCCATATGCCCTTCTCTTTCGCCCAGTTCCTGGCCCTCTCATAGCCCGCATCCGCATGCCTGACCACACCGCTGGCAGGGTCGTTGTTCAGCACCCTCAGGAGCTTACGCTCTGCGAGCTCTGTGCCATCTGCGACCACGACCATTCCAGCATGTATGCTGTATCCTATTCCAACGCCTCCGCCGTGGTGCACCGAGACCCATGTGGCTCCGCTGGCAGTGTTCAGTAGTGCATTCAGTATCGGCCAGTCAGCTATGGCATCGCTACCGTCCTTCATCGCCTCCGTTTCTCTGTACGGCGAGGCGACGCTTCCTGTATCATGGTGGTCCCTTCCTATGACTATCGGAGCATCCACCACTCCCTCTTTGACGAGGTCGTTGAAGGCCTTTCCCGCCTTCGCCCTTTCGCCGTGGTTCAGCCAGAGTATTCTGGCAGGCAGACCCTGAAACTTCACCTTCTCCTCGGCCTTGTCAAGCCACTGTATCACATGCTTGTTGTCAGGGAAGAGCTTCCTTATCGCATTGTCTGTCTCGATTATATCGTCAGGGTTTCCTGAAAGTGCGGCCCATCTGAAAGGCCCGCTGCCTATTGAGAAGAATGGTCTTATGTAAGCTGGAACATATCCCTGAATCTCAAACGCATTTTCCACACCGGCCTCCTTTGCCTGAGCCCTTATGTTGTTCCCGTAATCGAAGACCTTTGAGCCGTGCTTCTTGAACCATATCATGGCAGGGACATGCCTTCTCAGGGATTCCCTCACCTTTTCCATGTATTTCTCAGGGTCCTTCTCCCTGAGCTCCGCAGCCTCTTCATAGGTGTATCCTGCCGGGATGTATCCGTTCAGAGGGTCGTGGGCAGCTGTCTGGTCAGTTACAACATCGGGAACTATTCCTCTCTTCACAAGCTCGGGATAGACATCCGCAACGTTTGCCCAGAGGCCTATACTGAGCGGCTTACCCTCTTTAAGGGCCTCATCCTTCATTTTAAGGGCTTCGTCCAGACTGTCGGTCCATACATCCAGATATCCTCCCTTCAGCCTGCGCTCTATGGCCCATTTGTTTATCTCCACTATGATTCCCACCCCGTTGTTCATGGTTATGGCCAGAGGCTGAGCGCCGCCCATCTCTCCCAGTCCCGATGATAGCACCCATTTGCCTGTGAGGTCATGCTGCCCGAACTCTATCTGAGCGAGAGCACCAAGGGTCTCATAGGTGCCCTGAAGTATGCCCTGTGTGCCTATGTAAATCCAGCTTCCGGCCGTCATCTGACCATACATTATCAATCCTCTCTCTTCAAGCTCCCTGAAATACTCCCAGTTAGCCCACTTCGGCACCAGCATGGAATTGACTATGAGCACTCTCGGAGCCCACTCATGGGTCTTGAACACAGCCACGGGCTTTCCGCTCTGCACGAGAAGTGTCTCATCATCTTCCATCTCCTTCAAGGTATTCACTATGGCATGGAAGGCATCCCAGCTCCTCGCAGCCCTGCCTGTACCTCCATACACTATCAGGTTTGCAGGGTCCTTTGCCACCTCAGGGTCGAGGTTGTTCATGAGCATCCTCATGGGTGCCTCGGTCTGCCAGCTCTTGCATGTGAGCCTATTTCCTCTGGGCGCTCTTATCTCGGGCATGTTTCCACCTTTTTCTTTATTTTTATATTAAAGGCGTCTCTCGGACTTCCATCCTCGATATCACCGGACCGCAATGGAGAGGGGATTAAATGTTTTTGTCGAATGCTGTTTAGCAATTGCGGTCCTCTCCCTAATCTTGCACGAAAATCTTATATAGAAGAACAATCCTATGAATTTTACAAGGAGGTAAAAAACATGCTAGGCGGACAGATGCCAATAATAGTCCTGAAAGAAGGAACGGAAAGAGAAAGAGGGCGGAGCGCCCAAACGAACAACATAGCCGCAGCCAAGGCCGTTGCCGAAGCGGTCAGAAGCACTCTGGGACCGAAGGGAATGGACAAGATGCTGGTTGACGGCCTCGGAGATGTGACCATAACAAATGACGGAGCGACGATACTGAAGGAGCTGGATATAGAACATCCTGCTGCTAAGATGGTCGTAGAGGTCTCGAAATCCCAGGACCAGGAATGCGGTGACGGCACGACGACCGCTGTTGTCATTGCCGGAGAACTTCTGAAGAAGGCGGAGGAACTGCTGGAGCAGAACGTGCATCCGACAATAATCACGAACGGGTACAGAATGGCTGCCGAGAAAGCCCTCGAGATACTCGATTCCATAGGATTCGATGTCAAAGGGGACGACGAGATATTGAAGGAGATCGCAAAGACCGCCATGACGGGGAAGAACATCGGAGCATCCCACGATAATCTGGCCGAAATTGCGGTTAAGGCGGTTAAGGCCGTCGCCGAGAATGCGGACGGAAAGATTCGTGTGGATATAGACAATATAAAGGTCGAAAAGAAGTACGGCGGTTCCGTGGACGATACGGAACTTATTGAAGGGGTCATAATCGACAAGGAAAGGGTGCATCCCAGAATGCCCGAAACAGTGAAAGATGCGAAAATAGCGCTCCTCGATGCCGCGCTCGAAATAAAGAAGACCGAGATCGATGCCAAGATAAACATAACCGACCCGAACCAGCTCCAGAAATTCCTGGATCAGGAGGAAGAGATGCTCAGAGACATGGTAGATAAGATAAAGGCGACGGGAGCGAATGTCGTGTTCTGCCAGAAGGGCATAGATGACATGGCCCAGCACTTCCTGGCGAAAGAGGGAATCTATGCGGTCAGAAGGGTCAAGAAGTCCGACATGGAGAAGCTGGCAAAGGCCACCGGAGCGAACATCGTGGCGAACATCCACGACCTGACGAAGAACGACCTGGGAAGAGCCAAGACGGTCAATCAGAAAAAGGTCGGCGATGAGGATATGACCTTCGTAACCGGATGCAAGAAGGCAAAAGCCGTGAGCATTCTCGTAAGGGGAGGAACCGAGCATGTGGTGGACGAAGTAGAACGGTCCCTGCACGATGCTCTGAGAGTTGTCGGAGTGGCTCTCGAGGACGGTAAGGCGGTTCCCGGTGGAGGTGCACCGGAGATAGAGGTTGCACTTCAACTCAGAGACTATGCGCCTTCCGTTGGCGGAAGGGAACAGCTCGCGATAGAGGCGTTCGCACAGGCGATGGAGGTCATACCCAGAACTCTCGCGGAAAATGCCGGGCTGGATGCGATAGACATGCTCATAAAGCTGAGGAGTGCTCACGAATCAAAGAAAAAGAAGAGTGCTGGTCTCGATGTCCATACTGGAGACATAGAGGACATGAAAAAGAAGAAGGTCATCGAGCCCATAAGGGTGAAGAGACAGGCGATAAGCTCTGCGACCGATGTAGCCACGATGATCCTGAGGATAGACGATGTCATAGCCGCTAAGAAGAGCAGCCCGCCACCGTCCGGAGGCGGCGGTGGAATGGGCGGCATGGGCGGAATGCCCGGAATGATGTAAATAAACCACTTTCTTCCATTTTTATGCCTAAACAAACACATAACGATAATAATTTGCAAGCGATTATTCACATATGAGTGTAGTATCCCAAAATACTTTAACATCTTTTTCTTTGCCGGAGATGCGGAAGCTGAATCAGAAGAAAATCCGGTGGATTCTTAGAGAAATCGAGAAAGGAAGGAAAATCACAGAGATTGCTCAGATTCA
>JAJRVK010000125.1 GCA_024277315.1 archaeon
AGCATCCACGCCGATATAAGGTCGGTCTCGTCTCTCATGTAGGATGCGACGGTCCCCTGCGTTCCAAGCGGCATACCGCCCACACCCTTCATTTTTTCCGCAAATACAAAAGCCCTGGAGTTTCTTACCTCGATGAACACCTCGAAATCCGGTTTTTTGAGGTTTACATTCAAATCACTGCAGTTCTCCAGTATCCTTTCGCCCACAAATGCCGCCAGTTCCTGACTGGTATACGGGTGATTGCCTGTCCTGGTCGCCCTGACGGCAAAGCTCCCTTTCCTGCATCTGAAAATGGAAAGAGCGAGTTCCGCTATACTGTTCATATCCGAATCCGTAGATTCCGCCCAGCTGACGGAGACGATGCCAAAGACATTTTTTATGATATCCACGGCCTTTCTGTCATCGGTGAAAACATATATCCTCCCTCTCTCCTCCTCAAGGTAACCCTCGATTCCCGCCTTCAGGAGAGCATTCTGAATGTTCTCCATGAGCTTCTCCGTGAATCTCCGTCTGACGGAATGGGATTTGAGGGAAATTTCCCCGTATCTTACTACAATCACAGACATGTTATGCTTTCATTATGGCGCCTATGAAGGCGAGCAGAGCGACGCCCGCACCGACAATCGCAGCGATTATGTAAACCAGAGGGGCCATTATGAAGTTCAGGAATGTTCCGCCGCACTCCGGTTTAAGAGGGCCATAGAATCCCAGATATGTCAGAACGCCCACCAGAACTCCTATCACAGATAGGGCAATTCCGATTTTTCTGCTCTTTCCAGCGCCGAAATATGTGGTGAAAAGCCCTGCAAGGAATATCAGAAGTGCGAATGCCAGAAGAAGGACTATTATGAAACCGGAAATGAGATCTCCCAAACTCCTCACCTTAGAACTTTATTCCGGTCAGCGTTTTAGTGTCTTCGACTCCCGGTACCGATCGTATCTTATCAACCACTATTCTTCCGAGCTCGTTGAAATCCTTTGCCTCTATCTTCGCAAGCATGTCGAACTCACCGAATAGAGGATGCAGTTCCACAATTTCCTTTACTTTCCTCAGTTTTTCATAGACCTCATGCTCCTTCGAAGGGCTCGTGCTTATCAGTACAAATCCGACCGCCATTTTATCACCGTAAGAGTGAAGACATAAGGGGATATAAAATTTTCGGAAAGGCTGACAGAGATTATATAAATCAAAACCGAGAAAATTGTGTTAATATTTTATGTTGTTTTATCTCTTAAATTCTGAAATTCTATTTAAAAATATCATCTTATCTGCAACATCTCGCCCTCGACCTCTACCCACACCGAACTCCATTTCCCCAGAGATATCTCGGTACCATATGCTCCGTTCTTTACTTTTCCGTTTATTATCCTTATTTTCATCCCTTCTTTGAGCTTTTCACCGAGTGCCGTGTCCCGGTTCCAGAGTATAAGCCTGCAAGCTCCGGATTCGTCCGATATCTTAATATGAAGGACTCTGCCGGACCTGCCGCCCTTTGTAGTGAACTCCTTTGGAGAGCCGATACTGTCGATATATCCCTCTATGAGAGAAATCTCTCCGTCCCTTAGCGAGGATATGCTGTATATCTTCAATTCGTTCCTTCCGAGTTCGGCAGCGACGAGCCTTGCGGCGCTCCCCCTCTCAATCAGATCATCAGACTGCTCGATCTTTTCCTTCACTCTCCTCTCGAACTCGTCTCTTCCGATGAGGTCCGCTACTGAGAGATAGTACTTCTCATAATCGCTCATACTCCTTCCATATACATTCAGGATAAAAGGAATTTCGTTGTTAACAAAATATGATAATTAAATGCCTTAATCTCATTACTTTATTATTTATTATCGTTAGTTCTTGAAAAACACGTCTTTGCAGGGGGTTAAATTATACGAAATTCCAACGGATCATCATTTTTTGTCTCCGGAGTGTATCCCCTTACGGTTAAAATCATCATCCTGTGAGAATTTCCGAAATCAATTTTTATTTGGATTATATGGATTTTAGATTGCCGGTACGCCCTCTCTTCGGATGTCGCAAAATTCCCGATTTTCCGACGCATGTTTTAAATACCGATGTCAAAAAATGTCGCAATTCTCAAAAAGGCGACATTAATCACAGGTTTTTCACAGGTACATTCTCTCTCATCGATAAAATTTGATGACAATTGTCAGACAAAGTAATAGAAAACTTTAAATACTATCTTTCTATTGTCAGATTATAGTCGGACATTAGTCTGACAGAGGGATCCGAATGAGAAAATATCTCAAAGAAAACGAGTTGAGAGCGCTCCTCGAAGCCCCTGACAACCTGAGAGATCACCTTATCCTGCGTGTTCTGTATGTGACAGGCATGAGGGTTGGAGAATTGTGCGCTCTTCGGGTGGGTGATGTGGACCTGGAAGAGGAAACGATAACGATACAGAGGGCAAAGAGGCACAAAGAGGGAAGGATAGTCCCGATTCCGGACAGGCTGACGCTCACGCTTTTAAGGCAGCTCGTGAAAGGCCATGGGAAAAAGGAGGCGCTGTTCAGATCACGAAAGGGCGGTCCGCTGTCAACCAGACAGGTGGAAAGGATAGTTTACAAATACGCCAGGGTGGCGGGAATCGACGAGGATAAGCGCCATCCTCATGTGCTAAGGCATACCCATGCGGTCATGGCTCTGCGCTCCGGGATCGACCTCAGGACTTTGCAGCTCAACCTGGGGCACTCAAGCATCAACACGACGGCGATCTACCTCACGATGGACATAGAGGAAAGGAGCAGGACGTATAAGGAGCACGGGCTGCCTGCGATATAACCCTTTTCCAGGATTTTTTAGAACTGTAGTATCCCGAATTCATTTTACATTTCAAGTAACCACCTCTCATATTCGAATATCTTTTCCTCCGGAAGCTTTCTCCAGAAAGCTTCTTCGGGAGTCTCAGCGTTATCAAAGTTCAGACTCATATG
>JAJRVK010000126.1 GCA_024277315.1 archaeon
TCAGCAGCTCCTCGGTCTCTTCCGACCTTATTTCTAGATCCTTCAGATCTATTTCTATTCCCATGATTTTGGAGAGTATTTCCAGTACATTTCTGGCGCTCTTCGCATCCACTATGTATCCAGATGTTTCGCCCATGAGACAACCGCCGTCTATCCCGAAGAATTCCTTTCCCAGACCCAGTAGAATTCCGCTCGCTCCGACTATTCCGTTGGAAGGCTCTCCTTTCGAAAAAACAACACCGTTCTCCTCGAATAATCTGACCAGTTCCTTCGATGTTGCCGCACCGAGAACCCGCGGAGCCTCGAGCATCTTACCCAGACCGTAGCCTCCGAGTGTGAATATCCTCCTCACCCCGTAGTTTTTGACAAGGAATTCGAGAAGCGAATAGGAAAGCTCGTACTGTCCTTCCGCACTCGAACCCTGATACTCCCCTGCCAGAAATACGAAGTCCTCGCCCCCCTTTCTGTAATGGTACAGTTTCTGGGAAACGAGGTCAGCTATCCCCTCATCGTCGAGAAGCACCTGCGGAGGAAGATGTTTGGAATATATGCTTGCAAAGTGCTCCGGCTTGAGGGTCTTTACCATGTGATCCAGGGCGACCTTTCCCACGTTTCCCACGCCGGGAAGCCCCTCTATAAGAGTGACGTCTTTAAGATTCACATCTTTAATCAGTTTTATAATAACTTCATCCATTCAATCACCCATCCTCTTAAGGGCCCTTCTGTATTTTCCGTACCTGTCCTGCGGAGAGAACCTGGGAGGCAGCGGAGATACCGTTTTCTCACCGCATTTGGGACATTCGTCCTTCATCGTGTAGATGCTGCATAAAGGGCATTTCTTCATTATGGAGCGCATCTAAGCCTCCTTTCTGTGGAATTCACCGCGACCGCCTGCCTTGGTTATGTACTCAATGGCTTTGTCGGCGGCGTTTTTCATTATCTTCTCGGCTGTTTTATAATCCTCTGCTATGACCCTAATCCTGTATTTCGGCGAACCGATGTAGTAAACATCTATGTTGTCACCCGATTCCTTGGCCATTTTCAGCGCTTCCTTGACGATCTCAACCCCGTTGGGAGATTCCGAGGTGACCTCGATTATTCCCGAGATTGTGACAAAAGGAGGGGTTATGTTCTCTTTGGCTATGGCTCTGAACTCCTTTATCCAGTCTCCCTTAAATCCCTCCTCTTCCAGGGCATTTTCCTCGAGAACGGCCGCCTCGAACGCAGGGTATAGACCCCCGAAAACATCAATAAGTTCATAACCGAATTCCCTGTAGCATTCTTCAGCGGTCTTGCCCAGTCTTTTTGCCAGCATCTCCATCAGCATTCGGGCCTTGAGTTCGTTCTTCCACTCCTGCATCTTCATTCTTCTCTGATTGTCAGTGATTCTTTTTATCGAGATATCGACCTGATTCCTGTCCTTGTTTACTCTCATCACCTTTCCGACTATCTTCTGCCCCTCTCTTATGTGGTCCCTTATGTACTTCACCCAGCCGGTAGTGACCTCGGAGACGTGGATAAAGCCTTCTTTGCCCGGATATTCCTCGAGTTTTACGAAAGCCCCGTAATCCCTAACATTGGTCACGGTGGCAACGACGAGCTCCCCCTCTTCCGGAAATTCCTTAACAGGTTTCATTGCCTCATTTCCTCCACTATCTCACCTTTTATCAGGGCCTTTCCTCCTCTCGGCTCCGCTATGACGGACCCGCATACCGTGCATTTGACCACACTTGCAGCCCTGTCAAAGATTATCTGCTCGTTCTGGCAGTCCGGACATTTTACCTTCAAGAATCTCCCGGTCATATTATCCCTCCACAAGTTCGAATTTCTTTGCCCTGAAGGCCGGTGGCTGATGCGCTTTTCCGCATTCGACACATCTGTATCTGAGGTTTATTCTCTTTGTTGGCTTTTCCCTGCCTTCCGGTTTCGGCCTCGGAAAACCCCTGTAACCGGCGGTCACTCTTCTGAATCTTCTCTGACCCCACTTCAACTCGCTTGCCTTCTTCTTTTTGACTCTCTCCACTTCGTGCAGGGTGTGCTTTCCGCAGTATGGGCAGTAGCGCTTAACCTTTCTCGGCATCTTCATGTAAATACCTCGCTTTTAAAGGATGGAAAGGGGCTATAAACACCTGACATTTAAAGGTTACCCTCATTCGGAAAATCGCTCCGGAATCTCCGCTTCAAGGGAGTCCCTTATTTCCCAGTCATACGTGAGTTCTATCCCGGCGCTCCTTATCATGGCTCCGACGGAACAGTACTTTTCCTGGGAGAGTTTCACCGCCTTTTCGACGTTGTTCCTGTCCTTTTCCTCGCTTATCTCTCCGTATATGATATAGTGCAGATGTATCTTCGTATAGACCTTTGGATGCTCTTCCGCTCTTTCGTAATCTATGGTCATCCTCAATTTCCTGTATGGCACCTTCATCTTGTCCATGAGAGAAATCACATCCATTCCCGAACACCCTGCCAGTGACATGAGAAAGAGTTCCATTGGACTGGCTCCGGCACCGGAACCACCGAAATCGTAGGGACCGTCAATCACAACCCATGAATTTGTCCTGCTTCCTCTTCCGATCATCGTCAAACCGCGGGCCTGAACAACTTCTATCTTCAATGTATCACCGAAAGCCTGATTTTTCCAGGGTTAATAAAGATTGGCATTCTCGGAAAAGGTTAATTAAGAGGTTGCTTCTCCCCTTTCGATACCATGAAGTACAAGATTCTAGGAGATAACCTTCAGGTCGTTATTATCGAACTGAATCCCGGAGAGAGGGTATATGCAGAGGCCGGAGCGATGAACCATATGAGCGGGAACATGATAATGGAAGCGAAGGCAAAGGGAGGAATCATGGCCGGATTGAAAAGAAAGTTCCTCATGGGAGAATCCTTTTTCATGACGGATTTCACTCCGCAGGGCGGCACGGGCTTCGTTTCATTCAGAGGAAATGTTCCCGGAAAGATAATGGCATTGGACATACAGCCTGGAAAGGAGTTCCTGGTACAGAAGGACGGTTTTCTGGCAGCACAGGAAGGAGTCACCATGGACATGGCCTTCCAGCAGAGGCTGGGCTCGGGATTCTTCGGAGGAGAGGGCTTCATCCTGGAAAAACTCAGCGGACAGGGCATGGCTTTCATCCATGCCGCAGGCGATTTCGTCGAGTACAATCTGCAACCGGGACAGGTACTGAAGGTCAGCACCGGCTGTGTAGTCGGTTTCGATTCGACGGTCTCGTACGAGATATCCCGTGTGGGAAACATAAAGACGATGCTTTTCGGGGGAGAAGGCATATTCGTTACCGTGCTTAGAGGTCCGGGAAAGGTCGTTCTCCAGTCCATGACGATAGCGAATCTTGCTATGGCCCTGAGACCCTATCTTCCCCAGAACACATCAGGAAACGGCAACTCGCTCCTGAGGATATGATAGAGTGAGCAGCAAGACTCTTTTCATCCTATCGCTGGTTCTTGGGGCCGTTCTGCTGATCATCCTCTGGCCTTATATCGTGATACTCATGGGTATACTCACCATGGCCGTCTGTGCGCTCCTCATACTTGCAGTACTGGTTATGGCACTCTTCATCCTGCTACAGTTCGTCCTGGTACCGTATTATGCGGTTAAAAACAGGGACTTTGTGGAGGTCGGACGATACAGTATAGAGGATGCCGAAGAACCGGGGGATAAACATGGCGGAGATAAGGAAATATAGGGGAGGCAGCAAGGAACTTCTATCCAGATTCGACGAGATATATGCCCTTCTAATGGATGTCTACGAAGCAACGGGGGGCAGATACCCGGCTCTCGAATGGGTATACAGTAAACCTTTGCCCGGAGAGAAGGGCTGGAAGGACAGATTCGGTGAGATATACAGGCCTTTTCTAAGATGGAGGCTTGAAAACGAATTGGATGAGATATTCACGGTGGAAGATGAAGGAATAATCGGAATAATCGGCCTGAACTATGATATAAGTGAAAAGGAGATATTCGAGGAATATCACAGGCTTTTCGCCAGAATGAGTATAGAGCTGGAGGAAAATGCCGCATTTCTGGAGATTCTCGCGGTACATCCTTCGAAATGGAGGGAGGGAATAGGGAGAGTACTTCTAAAAACAGCGATGGAGCATCTGGAAAGGATGGGCAAGAAAGGATACGGGATAACATTTCCGAACCTGTATCCCGCCATATCTCTTTATGATTCGGTGGGTGCAAGCATTCTCGGAACGGTGCGTGATTTCGTCTGGAATGAAGGAGACAAACCGGCGGATTATCTCCTTGTCCGCTTCACTTCCTGAGTTCTTCCAGCGCTTTTTCGACCTTCTCGATGTTCAATTTAGAGTTTATCTTTCTGAATACGTTGAGCGCCTCTTTGTAGTGCTTCTCAGCGTGCTTCTTTTCTCCCATTTTAGCATAGACATTGCCGAGTTCGAACAACGACAGTCCGAGCAGATGCGGGGTGTTAACTTCCTTCAGGATTTTTACGCTCAGCTGAAGATGTTTCAGTGCTTCCTCCCATTTTTCCTGATTTGCATATATGATGCCGTAGACCCGGTGGGCTGAGGCTATGCCTATGTTGTCCTCCATCTTTTCCAGAAGTTCATAAGAATCGTCGCAGTATTTTTTCGCCTTCTTGAGTTCCCCTTTTCTGGCATAAGCCTCGGCACCGTTGAAAAGAGCCCATCCTATAAGATTGACATCTCCTATTTTGGCGGCGGCATCCTCACATCTGGCGAAGTATTCTATCGCTTTGTCCCAGTTGCCGAGCTGAAGGTGACTATCACCCAGATTGTTAAGCACTCTTGCTATTTCTCTGTATTCTCTTATCTTTTTCAGCCTAGGGATGCTCTTTTGATAATATTCTATGGCCTTTTCTATATTTCCCATATCCGAATAAACATTGCCCATCTCGATGAATATTTTTCCGGCCATCCCTGAATCATTCATCTCCTTGGCATACTTTATGGCGGTTGTATAATGTGAAACGGCATCCGCATACTCACCTCTTCTCCAGTGTATGTATCCCAGGAATCTCTCTGCGTCGCCCATCCTGTGCAGGTCACCGGTTCTTTTGGCGACTTTGTTGGCAGCTTCGAAGAACACATCCGCCTTCTCCCACCTCCCTCTGTTTTTCTCTATGTCGCCCATACCGAGATTTATATCCACTATGACCTCGTCTTTGCCGAGTTTTTCGGCGAGTTCCAGAGCACGCGAATACACCACCAAGGCCTCGTCCCATTCACCCAGTGTTCGATACAGGTCTCCGAGTTTCACGAGTATTTCCAGGAGTTCCTCCTCGTCTTTCTTACCGTGTATTTTTTCGAATGCTTTTATAGCGAGTTTGTAGTAATGTACCGCCGCTTCGAATCCGAGGGAAGAGAGACTTCTTTCGGCTGCTTTGAGTGCATATTCATATGCTTTTTCATATATGCCGCCTTTGAAGAAGTGCTCGGCCACGGAATACGGGTCGCGCTCCTTTTTTTCCAGACATTCGGCGATTTTTTTGTGGATCACTCTTCTTCTGCTCTTGTTAAGGGAATTCTCGATTAGTTCCTTTATTTGCAGGTATGAAAAAGTGTATATTTCTTCATCCGTTGTTTCGTCTTCTTCTATTATTCCCGCTTCCAGAAGGTTGTCGATAGCGTCCAGAAGTTCTTCCTCATCCATGCCCGTCAGCATCTGAAGTGTGTCGAAATCGAAACGGGTCCCTATTATTGCCGCATAGTTGAGCGCTTTCTTCGCCTCCGGCCTCAATTTCGCAATTCTTCTGAGGAGGAGTTCTTTTATACTGGGGGGAACCCTTATCTTCCCGAGCTCTATTTTTGAATAGGACAGCGGATCAAGTATGCCCTCCTGTATCAGAGAATTGATGAGTTCGTTTACGAAAAGCGGATTCCCTTCGGTCTCGCGATATATGGTGTTTATGGATCCTTTAGGAAGGTCGTCCCTGTTCAGAGATCCTTTTATAAGTTCGAAAACGTCCTCATACTCGAGCCTTTGAAGTTTGACGGTGTTAACGGTTTCCATGAGCTTTAACTGGCTGATAAGCTCTTCCACGGCGCTCCCCTTCCTCAGGTCCTCCGGCCTGTACGAGATGATGAAGAGTATCTTCGTGTTCTCCAGCCGGGGTATGCCTCTGACAAGCAGTTTCGCACTGCCCTCGTCGATCCACTGGGCGTTGTCTATGACGGATATTATGGGGCTCCTTTTCGTGCTCTTCTTTATGAAGGATATGAATGCGTCGAACATCCGCTCCCTCTCATCGCTCAGTTTTTCGGGGGTTTTTTCCTCCGGTGTTGGAAGAGGCATGAGGCCCAGGAGCGGAATTTCCTTTTCCAGCTTTTTGTCGATTCTCCCTTCCCTCCCGATAAGCTCCTTTATCGGAGCATAGGGTTCGTTCTCTCCGTATTTTCCTTCGCTTTTCCTTATCTCCACATCAGGTATGTCCATAAGAAAGCGATCTATAAGGGCAGTTTTCCCGATTCCCGCCTCACCTTCTATCAGTATGATTCTCCCTTTCCCCGAAGATGCCATTTTCAGGGCTGTGTGCAGTTTTGCCAGTTCCAGGGTGCGATCAACGAATACTTTTTTTGTTTCGAATCTTCCTTCTGAGAGCATACGGACACCGTCCTTTTTGGATAAAGTGAATACGGTGCTATATATAAGTTCTCCCTCCGGGGCGGCCGTACCAGGAAAACAGTTTTATACTCCGTGGATTTAGCGGCCTTACCTGTGAATGATGGGACCGCAAACGGTCGCACAGGAGGTAATAAAATGGCTGCAATATTTGTTAGATTCGAAACACCGAAAGAACTCGCCGACAAAATATACAAGGCAGTGGAACTGGCAAGAGATACAGGAAGGATAAAGAAAGGAACGAACGAGGTCACGAAGATCGTCGAGAGAGGCGATGCCAGGTTCGTGGTCATGGCCGAGGATGTCTCACCACCCGAGATTCTGGCTCATATACCGCTGCTCTGTGAGGAGAAGTCCGTGCCCTATGGCTATGTACCCAGCAAGACGGAGCTTGGCGCATCCGCTGGCATAAAGAAGGGGACCGCTTCGATAGCGGTGATAGACCCCGGCAAGGCATCCGACCTGCTGAAGGAGATTGTCGGCGAGATCGAAAAGCTAAGGAAATGAGGGATTTAATTGGACGAAGATAAGGGAATTCCCGCCGAGGTCGTCGAGATAATAGGAAGGACCGGCATGACCGGAGAGGCGCTCCAGGTCAAGGTGAGAGTTCTGGACGGAAGAGACAAAGGCAGGATAATCACACGTAATGTGATGGGGCCTGTCCAGGTAGGCGACATCCTGATGCTCAGAGAGACAGCCAGAGAGGCGAAGAAGCTCAGGCCAAGGTGATCTGATGGTTGAAAGAAGAATATGCTTTTTCTGCGGGAAGGAAATCGAACCCGGAACTGGGAGAATGTTTGTGAAGAAGGACGGTTCGGTCCTGTTTTTCTGTACGAGCAAATGCTTCAAAAATTCGATGAAGCTGAAAAGGGTCCCCAGAAGGGTAAGATGGACAGAGCAGTACAGGAGGGAAAAGAGGATAAGAATCGGTGTGAAAGAGGGAAAAGACGAAAAAGAGGGAAAGAAGGGAAAGAAACCGGCTGAGAAGAAGACCGGGGGGAAGGGAAAGAAGAAAGTGAAAAAGGCAAAGAAGGAATAAGATGCAGGAAAGGACCTTTGTGATGTTGAAACCGGATGCCCTTTCAAGGGGACTCGCAGGAGAGATCATCGCCAGATTGGAAAAGAAGGGACTGAAAATGGTTGCGGCGAAACTCCTTATGATGGACGAGAATATGGCCTCTAAGCACTATGCCGAGCATGTGGGAAAACCGTTTTACGAGCCGCTTATAAGGTTCATAACTTCTGGACCCGTGCTTGCAATGGTATGGGAGGGAGAGAATGCTATCAATGCCGTTAGAAAACTCGTCGGCAAGACGGACCCGCACGAGGCTGGAGCCGGGACAATACGAGGCGACTACAGTGCAATAAAACGGATGAATCTCGTGCACGCTTCGGATTCTCCGGAAAGTGCTGACCGGGAGATATCACTATTTTTTGATGAGTCTGAGATAATAGAATGGAAGAGGGCGGACGACATATATCTGCACGATTGATTTGGCGGGAGTTTAGCTCCCATTCTTCTCGCTCTATATCCTCTATACTTGCCTTTCTGAGATTCTCTATCGAACGAAAACGCATCATACAGGGCCTTTGCTTTTGTCGCTGGGTAGTATTAGTTCTTCCGCGGACATTCGTTATCCCGGGATGCAACCACTCAAAAACACTATAAATAACAGCGCCCCCCTAATACGGGAACCTGAAACTTTATTATTCTCCGCACATTGGCGCGGCATGGCATATTCCTACATGCACAACCCGGAAATCTGGGACATAGACCGCTCACACGAGGTGAAACGCAGGACATGGTGGTGGTACTGGTGGATATTCTTTTTCAGGAACCCGGGAGACCCACTGAGGACAAAGCAGCTGATGGTTCTCTGGGCCACGAGGAACGCGAAGAAAGTCTGGATAAACGGGAAGGAATGGAGGAAGAACGGCGATATCGTGCGTAGCGAAGGGAAGGCCAGTTTTCCGGGGATGAGCGCCGCGTGGTATTATGATGGAAAGAGGATGTACGATCCGCTCTTTCAGGAGCGCTCCGATATCGTCTCCAGGTGGGATGAAAAGATGGGGGAGGTCAGAACCGTTGAAAACATCTCCTCCATATTCGAATATGCGGACGACGCATATAGTCTGAAGATTAGGGGAAAAGGTATGAACATAGACCTGAAAATGGAGTACTGGACATCAGAACTCTCCAGGGCAGTCAGGAGCGGGAAGCAGTATCTAGGTAACCTTGGTTACAAGATGTACAAGATAAGGGGCATGAAAGTCTCGGGAACCATAGCTGTCGGAAAAAATAGAGAATATGCGGAAGGCACATCCTATTTTCAGAAGGTTCGTATAAACTCTCCCACCTCTCCCTGGTACTGGGGAGTCTATCACGGACCGAACGGGGAGTACATGGACTACTTCATGCCGCACATAGGCATGCCCATATTCAGGAGGGGGCTGAAGCATAAGAGCATATGGGACTGGGGAGAAAAGCACCTGTCGAACAACCTTCAGTACTACGACCCGGATAAGAAAAAATACCACACCTTCGAGGGCGTTAAAGTGAAAAGAGAATATGAGGACGACCTGCCCATATTCGTTCTCAAAAGAGACAACGGAAATGAGATCATAAAGGCCAGGATTCGCACATACTCCAGGGCCTACTGGCAGATAAAACAGCCATGGCTGGGGATACTCAGCACGGTTCTTGTTTACAACGAGTATCCGGCATTCGTGGAGGAGTTCGAGATAAAGGGAAGATGGGGAAAAATAACGCTTGATGACATAGGCAATTTCGTGGGAAACGCTGAGCATGCGTGGGGAATCGTGTAGAAAAATTCTAATACCATAAAAGCAAATAAGCGATCATGACAGGCTTCTCCGCGATCATCACAAAAGAGGATGAGTGGTATGTTTCATGGTGCCCCGAGCTTGATATAGCCAGTCAGGGAAAGACTGTTGAGGGGGCACTGGAAAATCTGAGGGAGGCCATAGAGCTGTATCTCGAGGATGAGGATGCAGAAATCCCCGAAAGAAAGCCACTCATTACAACTCTGGAGATAAAACATGAAAAAACTGCCCATCCTGTCGTCTCGTGAAGTGTTGAAGGTACTCAGATCAGAGGGCTTCGAGATAGTCGGGAGAAAGGGGAGTCACATAAGGCTTAAAAAGAAGGGAAATCCCACAAGAATCGTCATCGTACCGGATTATAAGGAGATTCCCAGAGGAACCTTGAGGTCCATAATAAGGCAGTCGGGAATCGACATCGAGGAATTCCTTTCCAAGCTATGACTTACTGGTTCATCCGTCAATTTCTTTTCACATACCTTCTCCTTCCCTCCGCTTTCTCAAGCATCCTGAGAACCTCTCTTCCCTCATTCCATGCATTTTCATAGCTCTGGAATATGATATCAACCAGGTCCTCATCCTCATAGTGAGCGCTCCGCCATCCTTCTTTTAAGACCCTCAAATCCGATGCCATCCTCTCCCTTTCCTTCGTTATTTCCGCAAGCCCGAAATCTATCAGAGCTATTCCGTCCTCATAAATCAGCATGTTGGATGTGGTCAGGTCGCCGTGGACGATTCCTGCGGAATGGAGCCTTGCCACTGTTTTTCCTATTTCTTCCACAAGTTTTCTTTTCTCATCATAGCCCATCCTCCCAACCATGTCCTTGACCCGGGGATAATCCAGATGCTCCATGATTATCTCCATCTCCTGTATATCTATATCGTAGAGAACCGGAGTTCTCACCCCCGCTTTCTTGGCCCTGTGGATAATCCTCGCCTCCGCCCTGGTCCTCTCCGCTCTTATCTTATCGTCAAGTTCCCTTATCCGGTAACCTTTCGGAATTCTCCTTTTCAGAATTGCCTTCCTACCAAGAAATTCGGTGAGATACAGCTCTGCCTCGGCGCCCCGTTTTATAAGCCTCATAGGACTTCCTCTATGGCCTTTTTCAGAATTGCGCTCGCTTTCTTCCCGTCGAGCTTTCCTCTGACCTTTCCCATGAAGGGACCCATGAGAGGCCCAAGCGCCCCCATCTGCCTCTGTTTCACGAAATCCATTTTCTCCTTTACAAGAGCCCGAGCAAGCTCAATTGCCTCTTCCTCACTCATCATTCCAAGCCCTGCCTTCTCTATGGCCTCATCTATGCTCATGCCATGAGCCATGTTCCTGAGCACGGGCTCAAGCCCTTCCTTCGAGAACCTCCCTTCTTTCAGGGCTCTGAACGCATCATGGAGGGCTCTGTCATCAAGCTCTCCGATTTCAGGAAGTATCTGGATAAGAGCGCGGAGCGCTATCTTCGGCATCCCGTATTCCCTGGACAGGCACTCGAATATGTCATCCTTCTCCTCGTCAACTATCTGTCTGGCATCCTGCGGACTTACGCCGTATTCCCTTACGAAGCGCTCAACCTTTTCCTCCCTGAGTTCAGGCACGGGAATCTTCTCCATCATTTCCTTCGAGATATACACCGGCGGCACATCCGTTTCGGGATACATCCTGGCTTTTCCGGGCAGAGGGCGGCTGTACTTCGTCTTTCCGTCCCCTTTTGCGTCCCTGGTTTCCTCGGGAACTCCGTCAAAAGCCATCTCCGCTCTCTGAAGCACCATATCCAGGGCATTCCTCGCAACCTCTTCCTTTTCCGCAACAAGCACGAACGCATCGTTCTCCCCGATTTTCAGCGTTTTCCTTACTTTCTCGACATCATCTTCCGTTATTCCGTATGCCGGAAGTTCGTCCGAATGGAATATGCCTCTCACACCGGCGACAGCGGCATATTGTGCGAACTCGGGTCCGAGCCTTCTTTCGCTCTCTCCGGGTTTCGAACCGAGAAGTCCGGCAAATCCGGGAAGCTTTACCGCAAGCACCTTTCCGCCATTTCGGAGCGCTCCTCTGAGAATCTTCGATTCAGTGTCCTCGAATAGCTCCGTGAGGTCATGGATTTTCTTCTCGACCTTAGCACCCCTTCTTTTCAGTTCCTCAGCGACCTCTATGAGTCTCAATTGCCTTTTAATCTCATTCTCAACATAGAGCGGTATCATGTCCAGTTCCTGAACCCCTTTTATTTCGATTCTCGCACCTCCTTTTATCGATATGTTCAGGTCCTGTCTGATTGTCCCCAGTCCTCTTTTGACCTTCTTCGTGGAGCGGAGTATGGAGCCTATCGTTCTGGCAGCGAGCTTCGCATCCTCCGGGGTGTGGATGTCAGGGGCTGTTGCAATCTCAATCAGAGGTATCCCCAACCTGTCGAGTCTGTAAAGCCTCACTCCCTTCTTTTCGCTCTCCACAGGTCTCGCAGCATCCTCCTCCAGACATATTGTGGGTATCCCTATCTTCCTTCCGCTGACATCTATCGAGCCGTGCATGGCAATGAGTGCGGTCCTCTGAAATCCGGTTGTATTTGAACCGTCTATGACTATTTTCCTCATGAAATGGACCTCTCTCACGGCCTCCGCGCCCATCATCTTGGCCACGGTCAGCACGATGCGGAGCGCCTCACGGTTCACCTCATGAGGCGGCTCTTCATCCGCTTCGACAAGACATGTGTTGGCGCTCTGATATCTGAAAACCATTTTCTTCATCGCTTCTTGGAGCGCAGCCCGGTCAATCTCCCCCATCTCGCTCTGCGTTGGCCTGAGCCTTCTTACGAACTCCTTTCCGGGATACTCCACAAGCTCCGAAGGGCATGAGCAGAACAGCTTGCGGGTCCTGAGTTGCTGATGTATCTCAAGTCCTACCTTGAGTCCGAGCTTCTTGTAATCCATCCTATGCCTCCGTTGTTATCTCGGTCCTGCCATTCAGGACAAGCACCGTGTGCTCCTTCTGGGAGACTGTACCTCTTTCGGCATCCACAAGAACATCATAGGAGTGTATATATCCCTTTCTTACAAGGCTCTTCAAGAGTCTGTCGGCTTTTCTATCGATCTCGAAGCACCATCTCTGGGCGAAGGGCATCGAGCCGAAGGTCTCACCGAGTGCCCGGAAGAACTCCCTGAGCTTTTCCTCCTTTATCGGCATATTTGGGTCATATATCCGGTATATCCCCGGATTTCTGTCCGAAACAATGTATCCCGCACCGTCGGTGGCAAAGGGCTCCACTGCAACAGCCATCTCCTTCTTTATGTATCCTTTCTCAAGACCGGATACGCTCGGTATGCTGAGCCCGGCATGCA
>JAJRVK010000127.1 GCA_024277315.1 archaeon
AACAGCAACATGTCGGATGTCTGGCAGTTCGTATCGACAACGGACAGGAACAATCGGAGCACCCATGCGTGGTGGAACGGAGACCCGGTGACCGGATGGTTCAGAGGAGGCATAGACAACTCCCTGATAACAAGGCCGATAAACCTGAGGAACGCTCTCAGCGCTCATCTGAGCGCCTATTTCAGGTTCAACATAAACAACGACAGCGGGACTCCTCCGGATGGTTTCAGAGTGGAAATCTCGAATGATACGGGTCTTACCTGGAATGCGATAAACTTGGGTGCCAGAACGGCATGGGGTGTCTCTGGAAACATCTCCACCGCCTACTGGACCGAAGCCGGGAGCCTTTACAGACTTAACATTGATCTGGATGCCTTCACCGGCCAGGTGATACTCATAAGATTCAGGGTAGTGACGACGGATGCCCCGACATATGACCACTACGAGGACAGCACCGTTGGCTTCGGAGGATTCTATGTGGATGATGTCATCATATGGGGCGAGTCGTTCGCTTCTTAAGGTACTGTGCGCTCTTTTTACTCTCATCCTCATCGGGCTGCCCATCGCCGGAGCGGAGATTCCCGGCTATCCTGATTACCGGCAGATAGAGGATGAGCTTGCGTATCTGAACGATACGTATCCTGAAATCTGCGCTCTGCACAGGATAGGAACGACCTATGAAGGACGGGCGATATGGGCATTGAAAATATCCGATAACGCCTGGAAGGACGAGGGGGAGCCGAAGGTTCTGATAATGGGGGGACATCATGCCAAAGAGCTGATTTCCACGGTGGTTCCCCTGATGTTCGCCGAATTCCTGCTGGATAACTACTCATCGAATGGAACGGTGAAAAATGCCATAGATTCTACCGATATATGGATCGTGCCGCTTGTGAATCCGGACGGGTATGAATATGTGATGGAGGGACACACCGACTGGAGAAAGAACCGCAGACCGGTAGATATCGACGGGGACGGCATTGTCGATGGCACGGGCGTGGATATAAACAGAAACTATGCGCATCGTTGGGGCCAGCAGGGTATAAGTCTGGACCCGAACAGCGAGATATACTGCGGACCCCATGCCTTTTCCGAGAATGAGTCGAGAGCGATAAGAGACCTTGCCCTTAACCGGAGTTTCGTATTCTCAATTTCGTTTCACAGCTACGGGCAGCAGATATTCCATCCCTGGGGAAATTCTCTTGATAGCGCCCCTTTGGATTTCGACCTCATGGATTCGATAGGGGAAAGGATGGCGAGATACAATGGTTACGATGTCATGGAAGGCTGGAAGTGGTATAACACGACAGGGGACAGCGATGACTGGCTCTATGCGAACACAAGCTGCCTGCCTTTCACGGTCGAACTCGGTAAGGAATACATACCTCCTCCGCACGATATTTCCCGGATATTCGAAAAGAACAGGGATGCTCTTTTATATCTTCTCTCGATAGCCAGCGACCCTTATGTTGGGGTCTACGGAGAAAGGACGAATCTCAGAATCTCGGATTTTTCCGTGAAGGACGGCATTGCCGGAATAACAGTGGAGAACCAGGGAAATTATTCTGTGAGCGCTCGCCTTACACTCAGCTCGGAGAACTGGACGTACACGTTTCCCCGCTTCGTACTGGCCCCCGCCTCTGCCCTTAATTTGAGCGTGGAAGTGAGCGGTGCCGGCAAATTCCTTGCCAACATAGAGCCTGTCCATCATACCGAAGAGTGGAATCTCTCGGACAACTCCGCTGTTTTTACCATCGAGGAAATTCCGCACGAAAAGGCGGCGGACCCTCTGATGTATGTCTTCGGTTCCGTCATACTCCTGTTTTTCCTGCTCTCCTATGGCTATAAATCACTCAAGAAGCACTGATTTCATGGCGTTCCCCTCGGGGCACTTTACGTCTCCCTTTATCTTTAAAATCCTGTATTTTGCACCTTTTTTCACTCCGAGAGGATGGCAGATATCATAATACCTGCATGCCATGTTTCTGCATTCAGTGGTCTCATATCGCACTGTGGTCCCCTCTACGCACATCTTTGCAGGCATAGCGGCCTCAACAGGCATCTTCTCAACCTCGACCGCCCTGACCTTTCCTTCGTGTCTCTTGCATTCGTGAAAGGTATCTCTGAGGCTGGCTATCCTGTATTTCCTCCCGACATCCAGACTGAAGCACACGTTCCTTACCTTGCAGTCCCTGCATTCGGGAATCGGGCCGAGATATGTGAATTCAAGCCCTTTCTTTGCCAGATTTTCTCCTATGAGCGTGACAATCGCCATTTATTCACCTCCTATCACTCCCGTTTCTCTTGCCAGTTTCTCCGCCTCCATCCCGTTCATCCGCACCTTGTGGAGTATCGTGTACCTCTCAGGCCTTATCTCCGGTGCCATGAGAAGGGCTTTCACGACCTCCTCGTCGGAGATGCCGATCTCCTTTGCGCTCGTGGGCACTCCGACAATCCTCAACCTGTCCCTGAAATCCTCCCAGTCGGCTCCATGGAGCTTGAGCGTCATAATCGAGCCGAGTGCGCACTGGTGGCCGTGCAAACCGGGTTTCCCGGCAATCCTGTCGAGGGCGTGAGAGAAAAGATGTTCCGCACCGCTTGCAGGTCTGGACGATCCAGCTATGCTCATGGAAACTCCCGAAGCGCTCAGCGCCTTTACCACCATCCAGGCGCTCTCCTCGCTGCCTTCTCTTATCTTATCCGCATTTCTGAGCATTATCTCGGCCGTTATCATGGAAAGTGTGGACGCATAACTGCTGAAATCCTCACCTTTTTCCTCCTTTGCAAGCTCCCAGTCGAGCACAGCGCTCTTGTTCGAGACTATGTCCCCGTAGCCAGCGGTGAGGAGCGAATGCGGTGCCGATGCGATTATTTCCGTGTCCGCTATGACAACCATAGGAGGATGTGCGGATATCGATTTCTTAACGCCATCCACAATAAGAGAGGCCGCCGAGGAAACTATGCCGTCGTGGGATGCCGCCGTCGGTATGCTGACAAAAGGCATTCCGAACTCGGATGATGCACACTTCGCCACATCTATGGGCCTTCCTCCACCTATGCCGATCATGAAAAACGCCCTGTGCTTTCTGGCCAGTTCCATGGCGATTTTGACATTCTTCCAGTCGGCATTATCTATATTGAATTTAATAACCTCATAACCCGAGGATTCGAGGATTTCCAAGACTCTTTTTCCGGCTATCCTTTCCGTTATCTCGTCCTGGATTATAAGAGCCTTTCCGGTCAGACCCGTATCCGCACAGAGCTTTCCGGTATCCTCTATTACCCTATGGCCAACGGCAATCGACCTTGGAAGCTCCATGACCTTGTGCTTGGAAAACTCCTCCTGGGTTCCGCCCATGTTGTCACCACATAACTCTTCGGTTAAATCCTTTGCTGTTCAGAACTTTCTCGAAACATAGTCCAGCACGGAGCGGAATATGCCGGCTCCTGGTCCGAAATTCTCGGGTTCCTGCAGGTTCACCATGTAATTGTAAAACGCTCTCTCCGGGTGCGGCATCATACCCAGCACGTTTCCGTCGGGATTCGTTATTCCCGCTATGTTCTCCACCGAACCGTTCGGATTCCACGGATAAGGCACATCGTCTTTTTCCGGCTCTTCGGGATTGACATATCTGAACGCCATCTGGTCGTTGTCGTTCAGCTTTTTAAGCATCTCCTTTTCCTTGTGGGCATCCAGGGTGAACTTTCCCTCGGCATGCGCTACGGGCATGAGGAGCACCTCATCCTTTCCATATCCGGATGTGAATGCCGAATTCGAGCTCTTCTCGTGTTTTATGTAAATGTTTCTGCACTCGAATCTGTTCGAATCGTTGGTGGTGAGTGCTGCCTGGGGAGCGCTCGAAATCCCATCCGTTGCTGGCAACATCCCGAGTTCCACGAGAATCTGGAAGCCGTTACAGACACCGAGAATCGGATAACCCTCATTCACATATTCCCTCAGCTCGTCCATGAGCCTGCTCTTCATTATTGCGGCGAATATCGCTCCGGCTCTTATGTAATCCCCGGCAGAGAAGCCTCCGGGAAACATGAGAATCTGGTAATCGAAGGGGGAGCGCTCCTCACCTTCCACGAGTCCCAGCATCTGCTTTATGTGCACCTTTTCGGGGCGAGCGCCGAGTCTTTCGAACGCGAGATATGATTCGTCCTCGCAGTTGGTCCCCTCCATCTGAAGTATTGCGACCCTGATGTCCTCGAGTTTCATGGTGGTCAATATGAGCTCCTAATAAACCTTTTTTACCTCTGCCATTTGTTCCCTGTGGACGAAGTCGAAGCATTGCCCGGAGTGCATCTGCTAAAAGAGAGAGCTCTGTGGATACCCGACATATCCTCCGTTGTCATTGCGGACGTGCACCTCGGCTACGAGAGCGAACTTTTCGAGGAACCCTTCTATCCCAGGATGCAGTTCGGAGATGTCGCGGAGCGCATGGAAAAACTTATAGGGAGGTATGGGCCGAAGCGGGTGATAATAGACGGGGACCTGAAGCATGAGTTCTCCAAAACACCGTACAGCGAGTTTTCCGAGGTAAGAGAATTTCTGGATATAATGGAGGGGGCTGAGATAACTCTCGTGAGAGGAAACCATGATAATTTCATAGCGAGATATCTGGAAAAAAGAGGGGTCGAGGTCACGGATTCACTTGAGCTCGGCAGATTCTTTTTCATACACGGGCATAAACGTGTCCGTATTCCCGAAAACAGGGTAACTATAATCGGACATGAACATCCGAGAATTACTTTGAGAGATTCCATAGGGGCAAAGGCATCGTTCCCCTGCTTTCTTGTCTCGAAAAATATGATAGTTCTCCCAGCGTTTTCGGAGATAGGCGGAGGAACGGAGAGGTTGAAAGGTGGCGGTTTCCTGTCTCCATTACTGTCCTCTGGGAATGGAGATATGGGGAAAATAGAGATTTTTGCAGTTTCTAATAGAGGGGTGGGATATATGGGTGAAAGAGCGGATTCTATATGAACTCTCAGAAAGGCTTATTTATTCCCTAAGAATGGGTGAAGAGCATAAATCGGTGTGTCCATGTGTGGTATAAACGGATTTAACTGGCAGGACGAATCTCTAATAAAAAAGATGAATAAAAAGATAAAGCACCGAGGACCTGATGATGAGGGATATTTCACGGATAAAATGGTGAGCCTGGGACACGTGAGATTGTCGATAATAGATCTCACGGCAACGGGGCATCAGCCTATGGAAAATGAAGATGGAAGCATAAAGATAGTTTTCAATGGAGAGATATACAATTTTATGGCGATTAGAAAGATTCTTGAGAAGAGAGGCCATGTTTTCAAATCCCATACGGATACAGAGGTTATAATACATTCTTATGAGGAATGGGGGGAAAGTTGCATCAAAAGATTCAATGGGATGTGGGCTTTTGCAATATACGATGCAAAAAAAAGCAGACTCTTCCTCAGCAGAGACCGATTCGGAATAAAGCCTCTGTATTACTACACAAGTGGGGGTAAGTTCGTCTTCAGTTCTGAGATGAAGGGGATTTTTGAACACGGTATCAAAAAGGTGCCAAATGACGCATTGATTTACGATTTTCTCGTCTATGACCTTATAGATCACACGGAGGAGACCTTTTTCAAGGGAATAAAAAAGCTAATGCCGGGACACAATCTGATATATGATCTTAAAAAGAGAAGTTGTCATATACAGCAATACTACGACCTTAACAAAAGAATCAGAAAAACTGAGGATGAAAGATTCCGAGAGCTTTTCTTCAAATCTGTCAGAAGGAGACTAATTGCCGATGTGCCCGTTGGGAGCTGCCTCAGCGGAGGTCTTGACAGCTCTAGCATAGTATGTGCAATGAGGGAGATTGAAAAAGACAAGGAGATCCACACGTTCTCTTTAATTTTTCCTGGAAATAAAGTTGACGAGAGCAGATATCAGAAGATTGTTGTGAACAAAACTGGCGTTATGTGGCACAAAACGACATTTGGTGGAAGAGACATACTGAAAGACATGGAGGATCTGATACACACACAAGAGGAACCTTTCAGAACGCTGAGCATATACGGACAATACCGAGTTATGAAGTTAACGAAGAAAAATAACATAAAGGTCATCCTGGACGGTCAAGGGAGCGATGAAATTCTCGCCGGGTATCACTGGTTTTTCGGATATTATTTTGCAGAACTTATAAGAATGGGGAAATTGATGACTGCGATAAAGGAAATGCGGTCTTATAAGAAAATTTACGGGAGCATGAGCCCTGTAAAATATACCTTAAGTGTTTTCCTGCAGAAAATGAGTGTAGCAACACTTCGGATGAGAAATTCTTATCTGAATGCCCGGTTTTTAAAGGGTTTCAGGAAAAGAAATGCGAAGGCCCCCCTATTGAACGTGAAAACCGTTAATGAGATAGCTGTTCTTGCGGAAACATACTTTTCTCTCCCCTATCTGCTCAGATTGGAAGACAAGAACTCGATGAGATGGAGTGTCGAGAGCAGAGTGCCGTTCTGTGACCATGAACTTGTAGAACATGTATGCTCCCTGCCAAGGAACGAAAAAATAAATAATTCATGGACGAAAGTCGTCCTAAGAGACTCTCTCAGAGGATTGTTGCCTGATGAAATACGCCTGAGAAGAGACAAAGTTGGTTTCGCCACTCCTGACGATGACCTTCTGCGGAGTAACGAGGGGAGAAAACTGGCATATTCAATAATCGATTCCGAGAGCTTCAGGTCCAGAAAATACTGGGACTGGGGGGAAGTGAAAAAAATGCTTGATGAACACCTGAGAAAAAAGAAAAATCATGGCAAGGTGTTGTGGAAGATCCTGATAATAGAAATGTGGCTGAGAATATGGTGTGATTTGGAGGAAAAAAATGAAGATATTGTCCATAGTATCTAATCCAGCAACTCACGATCCTCGCGTTTATAATGAGGCGAAAGCCCTCATAAAGGGAGGTCATCAGGTTACAGTTATCGGGTGGGACCGTAAGAAATCCGAAACCGAGAGTGAGGTGAGAGATGGAATAAAGATTGTTAGAGTCAGGAACAGCAGGCTCATGGATTCTCTTCCATATGATCTATTAAGAATACCTCTCTGGTGGAGAACAGCATATAAAAAAGCCCTCGAAATCTATGAAGATGAGGGCTTTGATGCAGTTCACTGTCATGATCTGGACACTCTTCCCATAGGTGTGAGATTAAAAAAGAAACTCTCTATTCCGTTGATATATGATGCCCATGAAATATGGGGATATATGATCTCCAATGATGTACCCAAATTTTTTGTGAATCACGTAATGGCCAAAGAAAAAAGATTGCTGAGATATGTCGACACAATCATAACCGTTAATGACCCTCTCAAAGAGTATTTCAGAAGAATCTCCAACAAACCAATATATCTAATAATGAACGCAAAACCTTTGAGAAGAAGAGAATATGTGCCTCCGAAAAATGAAGAATTTACACTAATATATATAGGAACTCTAATACCCTCACGATTTATACTGGAAATGATGGATGTTGTAAGTGGAATGAAGGGAGTGCGTCTACTCCTAGGAGGGAAGGGGAAAGTCAAGTTCATAGAAAAGGTTAGAGTAAGGGCCGAATCATCCGAAAATATATCCTTTATGGGTCTTGTTCCCCAGGAAAAGGTCATTGTGTATACTTGTAAAGCCGATGCAGTAGTTTGTATGACGAGCCCTAAAGACCCCAATAGCAGTCGGGCTCTAACCAATAAGCAATTTGAGGCCATGGTATGTGGAAGGCCGATAATAACAACCAAGGGCACGTATCCTGGTTATTTCACGGAAAAAAACAAATGTGGAATCGTTGTAGAATATTCGAAAGAAGGTTTAAGAGGGGGCATCATCAAATTGCGAGATGACCTCGAACTGAGAGAAAAACTTGGAAAAAATGCACTTAATGCGGCGGTAAAGAAATATAACTGGAAAAAACAGGAAAAAGTTCTATTGGGATTATACAGTGGGGTGGCAAAACGTGACAGATAATAGAATAAGAATATGTTTTATCTACATATCTCTATCGAAATTTGTAAAGGATGACTTGGAGATTTTGAATAGACATTTTGATGTTGTGCCTGTTCAATGGCGTGGAAAAAGAGATGTACTGAAAATCCTCAAAGCGGTTTTAAAATCAGATATTACGTTTTCATGGTTTGTAGGAGATCATTCTTTAACTGGGGTGCTTTTTTCAAAAATTTTTGGGAAAAAATCCATTATAGTGACGGGTGGCAATGATATAATAAAAATACCTGAAATCAGTATAAATGAGGACATGAAAGGGAAGATAACTAAAAAAGTGGTTTTTAGCTTTACAGACGCCATTATAACATTTTCGATGGATGGAAAGAAAGCAGTAGAAAAATTTAATTTTAATAAATATTTAGATGTTGTCTATTTGGGAATAGATACAAAAAAATTCATTCCGCGTGGTGAAAAGGAGAATATCGCTTTTACAGTTGGCGGTGGCACCGAAAAAAATGTTATAAGAAAGGGAATACCTATCTTTGTAGATGCTGCAAAATATTCACAAGAAATTAAATTTATTCATGCAGGAAAATTACCTAAGCAGATAACGGAATCTCTTAAAAAGAGAGCGGCTCCAAATGTATTATTTTTGGGGTTTCTTTCTGAAGAAGAATTGATTAGAAATTATCAAAGAGCAAAAGTATACGTCCAAGTATCTAGACATGAGGGTTTTGGATTATCTATGGCTGAGGCTATGGCGTGTGGATGTATACCTGTCGTTACGCATGAAGGAGCTATTCCAGAGGTTGTTGGTGATGCTGGGTTTTATGTGGATAGATGTGATGCGGAAACAGTTGCTAGAGAGATCGCAATGGCAATGAATTCTCCGAAAGAATGTCAAAGAAGGTCTAGAGAAAGAATTGAAAAATATTTTTCCATGGAAAAGAGGGAGAGAAAACTAGTGAAGCTCATCGAGGGTATTATTAGTGGCGACATTTAGGTCATTTCAAAGAAAACTTTTTTCTAATTTTTCTAATTTTTTCAATATCTCGCATCAGAGACTGAATTTTCTTTTTATTTTTATCCTCAGGACGTATTATCAACCATGGAATCTCTGTCAGTACTTTTGTCCTTATGGATCCAGTATGGCCAAACAACTTTATAGGTATAAGTGGATGTATGAATTCTCCGAAAGATTCTCCATGATCTGCAGTTACAACGGTAGTTCCCGGAAATAAATCTGCCAAGTTATTGACATATGGCAGTACAAATTCTAGATTCTTCTTGTATAATGTCAAATGCTCTTTTCGGGTGAACCTTGAATATACATCCGTTATATTCCTAGTAAATAGGGGATCTACTGTTTTTTTTGATTTTCCAACTTCTTTCTGTTCCAGTACGCTCTTTCTTAATATCTCAAGAGACTCATCTCCCTTTTTTAGACTCAGGTATGGATAATGAGGCTGCAAAAAATGGACTATAATTTTTTTATCTGGATATCTCATATATGCATCTAATGCATATCTATAAACAGTTGATGGCAACACGGTACCGTAATTTTCATTCCAGCCAAATTTCCAAATAGGAATAATCTTAAAAAATACATCTTCTAAGAGTTTATTTACAAAGGGATTGGCCGCGACATACACTATTTCATCTAATTGGGCTTTGTTATGTCGTTTAAAATTTTCAATCAAAAAGGAGGTAGTATCGGCACCTCTAGATATTCTACTTTCCAGTATTCCCTTATGGATTTCATTTTTTTGATAAAATTCACTGAAAACATCATATCTGCAAGCATCTAAAATTATAAGATTGTCCCATCCCTCATCCATTATGTATGTTCCTTCATTTTTTCTATAAATAATGCCACTTTTTATAAGTCTGTAAATAAGTCCGTCTCTTAGGTAAATGATTTTTCTTCGAAAATCTTCTTCAGTCAATTTTCCACCCATACTGACCATATCATCTATTTTTAGGGTCCAGGAAGTAATTCAATTGATCTCTTATGATGTCTCTTAATCCATATCTGCTTTCGAACCCTATTTTTTGTATCTTTTTAGTGTTGGAAAACAATATAGGAACCTCGGCAGGTCTGAATCTGTTGGGGTCGAATTCTATAGGAATCTTTTTCTTTTCCGTGTAAACAAAGATTCCTTTATCTTTAATGTCGAACTCAATTTCGCCTTCCAGAAGCATTCTGTCTATCTTTGTTTTTTCGAATTTCATGCCAAACATTTTGGAATTGTCAATCTCCGTCGGCTTCTCGATTACTTTCCCTTTTTTCATGCTTTCTATTCTAGCTACTGCCCATCCAGCTTCTTCCAGACTTAACAGAAGATAGCTCAAAACAGAATTCGTTCTCATAGAACCCTGGTTGTATATATCTCCTAACCTGCCTTTTTCAGCTAGCATGATATATCCTTCGACCATATCTTTAACATGGGACCAATCTCTAAAAGCACTCACATTGCCAATTACAATTCTATCTGTTTCATTTGTTTTTAATTGCATTACTTGTCTTGTGATTACAGATGTCACAAATTTTTTCCCTCTACCAGCACCTTCATGGTTAAATGCTCTGGAAACGATGGTTTTCAGGCCATATGAGTGGTGATAGTTTCTCATTATATAGTCTCCATATACTTTGCTCACTCCATATGGAGACATTGGTCGAAGAGGATTTTCTTCTGCTATCGGTATTTCTGGTATCTTTTCCGGCTCCGGAAAAATTGTACCGTATCTTTTTTTTACGCGGATGTATTGTTCTCTGGAAGAGATCACGAGTCCATATTCCTCACTCGTTCCCGCAAAAATAACTTTTGGATCATAATCTTTCATTCTTATTGCTTCAAGTAGATTTACAGTTCCCATACAATTTATTTGTTGAGTATCCAACGGAGATTCGAAAGACCTCGGAACATAAGATTGGGAAGCCAGATGGAATATCACATCTGGCTGAGAACTGTCCAGTGCACTGGCCAGAGAGGTTATATCCAGTAAATCTCCCTCAATTAAATTTATTTTATCTATTATGCCATGATCTACAAGATTTTTTGGTTTTCTCCAATCTGCTCTTTTTCGTATAAGTCCATATACGGTCGCACCTTTTTTTATTAGTGCTTCTGCCAAATATCCTCCTGCAAAGCCACTTATTCCAGTAATCAGTACATTCTTATCTTTAAATGGCATGTTTTCACCTTTTGTTCCTCCACTATTTCTTATCTATTTAATTCTTTCTCTATAAAGTTATATCAGTAAAGAAAAATTAAAATAATATAAATGAAATTTTTGAATGGACTACGCTTCTTTTTTGATATGTTTCTAAGGCGAGAAGATCACAATTCATCGACTCGATTAGAGGAGCATATTTTTTCAGACTTTCTCTTGTCTCTCTATCTTTTTTTTCTGTTAATATGAAAAATTTACAGTGCACCTTTTTGCATATATTATTAAGTATATTAATATTTTTTTCTATTTTATTTATATGAACCGCACTTTCAACCACAAACACACATCTCTTTATCTCATTTCCCCTATCCACCCACAGCGGTATTTTGAGAGATGTTAGTCTTCTATCGAAAATATCTATCATTATAAGATGCGGTTTCAACCTGAGCGCATATCTCTCCACAATATCGAAATAGTCTCCTATCTCGAAATGAAGATGCGCTCTCTTTCCAGAATTTTTGATATGGTTGAGAATTC
>JAJRVK010000128.1 GCA_024277315.1 archaeon
CCGCTCCCCATTTTCTCATGGCCAGTGCTACGGATGCGCGCCCCATCCACGCTTTTATACATCTTTCATCGATCTTCAGAGCTTTTGTATAGTATTCATCCGCTTCTTCATACATTTCCATGCCCTCGAAGGCCAGACCAACATCACTGAGAACCCTCGGTTTTTTCTCGAAATCCCTCACCCTCTTGAAATGCGCTACCGCATCTTTGTATCTATGTAGATGTATATGTAAAAATCCTCTGTTAAGTTCTGCAATCCCTCGGGGAGGCTTTATGTTCTCCGCCATCCTCGTATATCGAGACACGGCAGAGTAGAGCTCTTTTTTACCGCGTTTTACGGTTTTCGCATCCACACCCCTTATGAAATCCATTTTGAGATGCGCGTAAAAGTATACGACGGAGATTCTGGCGAGTGTTTCCTCTTCGGCAGAACCTTTGAAATCGACGAGATTGTCCGCTATTTTTAGCATATGGGAGAGATTCAGCAGATCATTCACGGTAAGTTCCAGGTTCTTCGCATCTTCCAGATACGCTCCTATCCCCATGTGCTTCAGGTGGTTGTTTATTTTCCAGAAAATCTTTTCCGCATCCCCGAAATCCGGATTTTCAGGCATCAGAACATCCTCTTTTATGGTCTTCTCATCGGCCAGTCCCTTTCCTTCTTTGGACAGGGAAAGAACAACTATCGAATCGGCCGTCAGAAGGTCGGGGACACTCTCCCCTACGGAAAAGCCTTTACAGTGCCAGAGCGGATCGTTCTTCGTCAATTCCATGAAACATTCGGGGCATAGCTGATAGTCGCCCTCCAGTTCTTTTTCGCAGAGGAGGCAGTACATCATTGCACCAGGGCTCCATCTGTTACACGATAAAAAACTTATCCACGGACATGTGCAAAGCTTTATATATGGGAAGCAGGTAGGCGCAACATCCCTCAGGAGGAATTCAATGACAGGAGTAAGAGACGTTCCTGCAGAGCTACTGATTGAAAAAACGGCTGAGAAACTGAAAAGCATGGACGCAATATACGTACCGAAATGGGCCCCTTACGTCAAGACAGGCATACACAGGGAGAAAAAGCCTGTCGACCCCGAATGGTGGTATACAAGAACGGCAGCCATCCTCAGAAAGGTCTACATACACGGACCAATAGGAGTGATGAGGCTGAGCGCAATGTTCGGAGGAAGAGTGGACAGAGGTTCTAAGAGATATCATCCGGCCAGAGGAAGCAGGTCCATAATTCAGACGGGGCTCATACAGCTGGAAAATGCCGGCTTTGTCGTGAAAGACGGAAAGAAAGGTAGGAGGATAACTCCCGAGGGACAGAGATTGCTGGACAATCTTTCTTATGAAATCATGAAGGAACTTGTGAATAAAAGGCCGGAATTGAAGAAATATCTTTCAAAGAAGTGAGAGTCATGGATAACGAGCTGGAAGAGATAAAAAGAAGGAAACTGATGGAACTTCAGAAACAGCAGGAAATCGCTGCAATGCAGGAAGAGCAGAGAAGACAGGTCGAAATGGAGAAAGCTGCAATATTGAGGCAGATAATGACACCGGAAGCCAGAGAGAGGCTTGCCAGGATAAAGATGGCACATCCGGAGATAGCGGAAAGTGTTGAAAACCAGCTCATCGTCTTGGCTCAGACAGGGCGACTTGACAGAATGATTGATGATGGAACCCTTAAAAGGATACTCGAAAGAGCTATCCCTAAAAAAAGGGAAATAAAGATAAAAAGAAGGTGAGCAGGTGGCACATAACAGACCGTATGGAAAGAAGGTAAGATTGCTTAAAAGGGCGAAACAGAACAGAAGGGTCCCGGCATGGGTTATGCAGAGGACTAACAGGAACTTTATGAGACATCCGAAGCAAAGAAGCTGGAGAAGAGGAAAACTAAAGTTATGAGGTGGTAATATGGCTGATGAGGAGATAGAAAGGATTTATACCATAACATTCAGGGACCTCAAAAACATCCCGAGAACGAAAAGGGCGGATAGGGCCATCAAGCACATCCGGGAATTTGCCTCCAAGCATATGAAGGTGGGGTTGGACGAGGTGTGGATTGATCACAGAGTGAACGAAATGGTCTGGGCAAGAGGGAAGAAAAAGATACCCAGCAGGATAAGAGTGAAAATGATAAAGTTCGAAGAAGTGGTCGAAGTAGTCCCTCCGGAAGAGTAACATGATAAGGCTCATGGAGTTCCACTCCAATCCGTTTCTCGGAATTCTCGGTGTTGCAACAGAGAGCTTTGCCGCCGTTCATAAGGGCCTTCCGGAGGAAGTTCTGGCAGATATCGAAAAGGTGTTTTCTGTCCCGGTCATCGAGATGGAAATCGGCGGTTCCAGACTTATAGGGGCCCTTATGGCCGCAAATTCCAGTGGTGCTGTCGTTTCATATCTTGCCGAGGAAGAGGAAATAAGGCCTCTGAAGAAGTACGTGAATGTCCTCGTTCTCGAGGATAGGTACAATGCGGCGGGAAACAATATACTCGTTAACGACCGGGCGGCCATACTGCATCCCAAAATCTCGAAAAGATGGACCAGAAAGATATCGGATGTTCTGGGAGTGCCTGTCGAAAGAAAATCCATCGCAGACATACCGACGGTGGGCTCTGCCGGTGCTGTTACGAACGAAGGGGGTTTGTGCCATCCGGAGGCGGACGATATCGAGCTCAAAGAGCTTGAGGAAATTTTCGGAGTTCCGTTTTACAGAGGAACGGCCAATTACGGAAGCGGTTTCGTGGGAGCATGTATTATTGTCAATTCGAAAGGAGCCATTATCGGGAACAGAAGCACTAACATAGAGATAAGCAGGGTGGAAGATGCGTTCTCACTTCTTTAATAAAATGATATGGGGTTGAAACATGAGGTGTAATGCAATTATTCCTGCCCACTTCTCTCTTCAAGAGAACTTAAAGCTCCCTCTCATAGATGCTAGTGTATCTCCGTAGATAAAATCTCGTTTTTTCCTACTTTTTGTTATTTTATGAAAATAGGCTCCCAACAGCAGCAAGCTGCGATAATAAGAATAAAATGGAAGGGGTTTAGAGTTCCTCGTCTTCTTCCAGACCTTCTTCGGATTCTTCTTCCTCACCGAACTCTTCTTCGGATTCTTCTTCACCGGCTTCCTCAGATGGTTTCGTTCCGCCTTTCTTCTTCATCATCATTGCGGCGGCTATGATTATCACTAGTATGAGGATTCCGACTCCTGCGAGAAGCATCGGGTCGAGGCCTGCTGGAGCCTCTTTAAGTTCTATGGTCTGCTCCGGACTTGTTGTGATACTTCCCTGGCTATCCGTCGCAACAATCCAGTAGGTGAGCTGTTTTCCGCTGTTCGGGAGGCTTATCTCTGCGCTGTATGTTGTTCCGTTGGCGGTCATGGTAACTGTCTCCTCAGTTCCGTTATCTATTCTGTAGTGGAGTACAACGTTCTGTATGTTGTCGTCGTCTGTGACTGTGTATGTTATGGTTATCTTAGATCCGAGTTCGGCGCTCGTCGGGTTATCTGAAGATGGCAGTGCGCTGGGTGCCTGAGCATCAGCAGCGCTGAATGTCTCCTGAGCGCTGGTAACGCTGTTTCCCGCCTCATCGGTTGCGGTTATCGTGAATGTGTGCTCTCCGAAGACAACGGAAGAGACCGTGTATGTATACTGCCCTCCGGCGACTGTCATGTTATAGGTGTTACCATCGATGGTTATCGTAACAGAGACCACTTCGATATTATCTGTCGCCACGCATGAGATGGTGACATCCTGTCCTTCTACCGGGTTCTCAGGACTCACTGTTATGTTGGAAATCGCGGGATTCTCCGTATCCGCTATTGAAAAGCTCTCCGTATTGCTCTGCGCCGGATTGTCAGCGGCATCGCTTGCGGTTATGACATAGGTATAATCTCCGAGTTCTAGAGCCTCGGATGTGAATGTGTATGTGCCGTTAGCGGCGTCTGTTAATTCCATATCCATCGGATATCCAGAAAGTGCAGTTCCATTGCTGAAGATGGTGACCGTTGCTGAAGTAACTCCGACGTTGTCTGTTATCGTGGCGCTTATCGTGACAATCAGACCGTTGACACTTGCATTCACATTGCTTATCACAGGCGGTGTTCCGTCGATGACCTCGAATGTGCCGATATCGCTGGATATGGCATTTCCGTTGGTATCATTCGCCCACACGAAGAATGTGTATGTGCCTATGTCAGCATATGTGGTATTATAGTAATACGTACCGTTGTAGAGTATCATTGTCTCGTTATGATAGGTGCCATCCGGATATGTGATGTTCACCATAACCTTATCGACACCAACGCCAGCATCTGTTACCTCGGCCGTTATGTTAATCGAGCCTTCCTGCTTCGTGCTGGTTGGGCTTGCAGCGACGTTGCTTATCGAAGGAGCCGCTGTATCTGCAGTCACCTCGAAGGTGTTTGTCGTGCTGTTGTCGAGAGCGTTGTTTCCAGCGACATCGTCGGCATATATCTCGAAGACATATGAACCCACAACATAGAGATGTTCGTAGTAATATGTGCCGCTGTTCTCTGCCATGGCGGTATTGTTTATCACTACCTCATATGTCGTGGTATTGTTGACAGTGCCCGTTATCTTTTTTACCGTCAGTTTTACGCTTTTAACTCCGACATTGTCCGTCACCTGTGCGGTTATGTTTACCGGATTTCCTTCCACTACCGACGAGGGTGTGGCGGCAACGCTTGAAATTGCAGGCGGAGTGGTATCGTTCACCGTGAAGTTTCCTGTGGCGGTGTTCCAGTTTCCGTTGGCATCCGTGACATTTATTATGAAGTTATAAACTCCCGCTATGTTATATGTAGTCGCATTCCAG
>JAJRVK010000129.1 GCA_024277315.1 archaeon
CATGTGGATCTGGGGGACAGCGAGATAATGATAAGGATAAACCCAATAGGCGAAGGTGGAGAGGATGACCTGGAGATAATCAATGAAAAGGTGAGCGCTGTAGTAATGCCGAAGGTAGAGAGCGCAAGGGATGTTGAAGCGCTGTGCAACGCCCTTCAGGGTTTGGAGGATAAAATGGACCGGCTCGGAGAGATTGAGATCGTAGCAACGCTGGAATCCGCACAGGGAATTCTCAATGCTCCGGAGATTGCCAGAGCTCCTAGGGTGAGCGCTCTTGCATTCGGTGCCGAGGACTACACGAGAGACATAGGCGGCGAGAGGACAAAGGAAGGGGCTGAGACACTGTTTGCAAGATCAATGCTCGTCGCAGCTGCGAAAGCCGCAGGAATTCAGGCTCTGGACACAGTATATTCGGATGTCAATGACCTCGAAGGGCTCTACGAAGATACCATAAAGAGCAGGAGGATGGGTTTCGACGGGAGGAGCGCCATACATCCGTCCCAGATAGATGTCATACACATGGCATATACCCCGTCTCAGGATGAGATAGGGTGGGCGAAAAGGGTCATAGAGGCACTTGAAGAGGGAAAGAAGGCCGGAATCGGTGCCGTATCGCTTGACGGAAAGATGATAGATAAGCCCGTGGCTAAGAGGGCGGAGCGGATAATCGAACTTGCGAAAGCCGCGGGAGTTCTGAAGGAGGAATGAAATGGTTCTCAATGCAGTCGGAAGGGAAATACCAGAAGAGGTCGCCGGCAGGAAGCTCGTACCGTTTGCCGGAGCGTTCAAAACCCTGCCCTGTAAGAGAAAGGCCGCACCTCTAATAAAACACATCGGAAGGGATGATAGGAAGCTCGTGCCCTCTCTCGAAGAAGCAATAAGAAGGGTCGGGCTGAAGGACGGGATGACCATCTCATTCCATCATCACCTGAGAAATGGGGACGGAGTGATAAATCTCGTCGTCGATACCATAGCATCCATGGGAATTAAGGACCTCAGGCTAGCGCAGGTCGCTCTTTTCCCTGTCCACGAACCTATCATAGAGCATCTCAAAAACGGTGTCATAACAAGGATAGAAGGGAGCATAAACGGTCCCGTTGGCCTGTATGCCTCTGCAGGAAAGCTGAAAGCGCCTGTTGTCCTCAGGAGCCACGGCGGAAGGACGAGGGCGGTTGAGGCGGATGATCTGCATGTTGATGTTGCATTTGTAGGTGCGGCGATGGCTGACGATTACGGGAACTGCAACGGAATGTACGGACCTTCGGCGTTCGGACCCATAAGCTATTCCATGATCGATGCCCTGTATGCGGACCATGTTATAGTTCTCACGGACAATCTGGTGGATTATCCTGCAACGCCCCTTAGCATAGACCAGAGCAGGGTCGATTATGTCGTTGAAGTGGATTCCATCGGAGATCCGAAGGGAATAGAATCCGGCACCACGAAGATAACCAGCAGCCCCACGAGATTGAAGATTGCCAGATATGTCATAGAGGTTCTCAGACATTCCGGTCTGGTCAAGGATGGTTTCTCCTTTCAGGCAGGTGCGGGAGGAATATCCCTTGCCGTTGTGAAATATCTGGGCGAACTTCTGGAAGAGGAAGATGTGATTGCAAGCTTTGCCATGGGCGGGACCACGAGATTCCTTGTGGATATCCTGGAAAAAGGAAGGGTGAAAAAGATACTCGATGCTCAGGCGTTTGATCTGGCGTCTCTGGATTCCCTGAGAAACAACCCGAATCATGTGGAGGTGAGCGCTTATATGTATGCAAACCCGCACACTAGAGGCGCCATTGTCAACAGAGTGGACACCGGATTCCTGGGTGCCACCGAGGTCGATCTGGATTTCAATGTCAATGTTAATACACACTCGGACGGCATGATGCTGCATGGCACCGGAGGACACAGCGATGTTGCGGCCGGTTCGAAGCTGACGTTTATCACGGTACCGCTTTATCGCGGCAGATTGCCTATAATTGTCGATAAGGTAACCAATGTCACGACTCCCGGAGAGACCATAGATGTGGTGGTCACAGATGCCGGAATAGCCATAAATCCAAGGAGAAAGGACCTGATGGAGAAGATGGAAGGCACCGGTCTCCCGATAAGGAGCATAGAAGAACTCTACGAAGAAGCCATATCCATAACCGGAAAACCTGAGAAGCCCGAGTTCACGGACGATATCATTGGCATAATAGAGTACAGGGACGGAAGCACGATAGATGTCATAAGAAAGGTAAAAGGATATGAATACGGAGGATAAACCCATTTTTTCTATTTCTCACTCTTCACCAGTTCCCTGTAATATCTGTCCATCTCGCTGAATATGCAGCCGCAGTATGGCTGACGATACAGGTCCAGTTCCTTTGATATCTCTATGGACTCCTTCCAGCCCGCCCTGAAATCCCTGTGGAGGTAGGGTATGTCGTATTTCTCGCCCGCTTTCTCGCCTATCCTGCCTATTAGGTCCGTCAGCTGGTGCTTCGAAAGTGTCAGGGTCGTTGTAAATGCCTCGAAGCCCATCTCCTTCGCTTCTCTGGCCGTTCTTTCAAGCCTCATGCGGTAGCAGTACTCGCACCTCGATTTCCCCTCGTCCATCCAGTGTATCATCTCCGTGAGGAAATCTTCAAGAGGGTATTCGTCCCGGTAGATTATCTCGGCCCCTTTTAAGAACTGATACCTCTGTAGGGTCTGCAACCTCCTCCTGTACTCCTCGAAGGGGTGTATGTTCGGATTGTACCAGAAGCCCACGAGCTCATGCCCTTCCTCCTGAAGAGCCTTGTGCGGGTATGTGAAGCAGGGAGCACAGCATATATGGACTAGGAGTCGCACAGGCAGAAATTGTCCGGGGATAAAAAGATGTGGTGCGGTGTTGAGGTGTTACCGAAAAATTAAATATCAGTTATGTCTTTCCTCTCTGGTAAGGGGGATCACTTGAAAAGCAAAACCTTCGAAGAAGTCTTCAAAAACCTGAAAAATCACGGAGCAAAGGGATGCGTGATAGCCTCGAGTGGGGGACTTCCGATAGCGTGGTTTGGCTTGGAAAAGAAGAGTGTGGAACTCTTTTCTACGCTTTCTGCTGCCATAATGAGCGCTTCCAGAATATTGCACAGAGATGTGGGAAAATCCTCCCCCCAGAACATAATATCCGAAGGAAAAGATTCGTTTATGGTGCTGCAGGAAATAAATGATGACGCCATAATAGTTATATTCGGCGAAAAGAAGAAGGATGAGATGTTTAATGCCATTAAAAAGGCTGCTAAAGAACTGAGAGGTGTTGTGACATGAAAGAATATTTGCATATACCGGACGAAATCAGAAGATTCTTCAAGCTGGACGGGAGCCGATCGCTGCTGATAAAGGGTCCCGCTGGAACGGGTAAGACCACCCTTGCTCTCCAGATATTGGAGGACCTTGGAAGGCCGGAATCCAGCTTTTATCTGACCACGAGGGTCTCCGACGAGGCGCTCTTCCAGCAGTTTCCCTGGCTCAAGGAAGAAGAGATGAAGAGAAAGATAGTTGATGCCGGCAAGATACTGCTGGAGAGCCTGTACGGAAGAAAGAAGAGGATATCTCCGGTACTGCCGGACGAAGACCTTGAGAAAATAGAGAGCGCCAGAAAGTTCCTGAAGGACATAAATGCCAAGGGAGCTCCTCCGGAGAAAACCGACCGTACATGGATGAATCGGATTTTTGCGAAGTACGGCAGGATTCCCGAAATAGAATACACTTATGACCGGATAGATACCATACTCCCGGAAAAGGCCATGATAGTTATAGACAGTGTGGAAGGCCTTACGCATCGACATCGGACCGACTCCGAAGATTTCATCACCATGCTACAGAAAGACCTCGTCGAGAACTCCAATACGGATGTCCTATTTGTGCTTGAAAAAGAGGAGGCGCCGGAACTCGAATATCTGGTGGACGGTGTGGTCAGTCTATCCTTCATGGAGATGGATGCCAGACGGATAAGGGAGATTTCCCTGGACAAACTAAGATCCATAAAGATAAGCCAGCCCAAATACATATTCACCCTCAACCACGGGAAGTTCAGGAGCTTTGATATAAACGATTACGAGGGCGATAAAATATCGATATGGGAACCCGTGGAAGAAAGCAACGACAGATACAGTACAGGAATTCCGGATCTGGATGCCATTCTCGGCGGTGGTTTAAAGAAAGGCAGCTACAATGTTGTCGAGCTCGGACCGAGTGTTTCTCTGGAAGACTATTATCTGATCATGCGACCCCTGTGGCTGAATTTCATTACTCACGACAGAGGCATCTTCGCCGTTCTGGTCGGCGGAGGCACTCCCGATAACGTAATGAAGGAAGGCGAAAAATTCCTCGGAGGTCGTGAAATGGCCGAAAAATATGCTAGAGAGCATCTGAGAATAGTGGATTACTTCTCCGAGGACGACCCCCGACCTTACATACTGCCTTTGCTTAATAAGGACCGCGAAGAGCTCTATGAGATGTATTCCAAAAACCTCAGGGAACTCAGAGGAGAGAACAACCGGCCGATCATGGACTATGCGGGCTTCGACACTATCGAATATCTGAGAGGAGATACGCTTGCCATAAGAGATGTCCTGCAAACCGTGGCAAGGACCAAAAAATCCGAGGATATTGGCATGTGTGCGGTGAGGCCGGGATTGAAGCTCGGACAGGAGATAATGAACCTCGCGGACACATACATACGTCTGTTCGTGAAGGATCGCGTTCTCTGTCTTTACGGGATAAAACCTAAAACACCGGCATATGCTGTTGTCGTGGACAAAGAAAAGGGTCTGCCCTATGTGCGGCTCGAACCGCTTGTCTGAGCACTCTCGAAATCCTTTACCAGCATATCTCTTTTATATATCGGTAGAATGAGATATTTCGGATGTTTGGAAAGATCGAGAGGCGGTTTTCTGAACTCCGCGGATTCCATAAACCCTATCTTTTTGAAAAAAACCTCTGCATCCTCCGTAAGCGGTTTCGTTATCATGTAGCCGGTTATCTCCTTCAATGCGAGAATGACGAGTTTGAATCCTATCCCGCTCTTCCTTAGCTCGGGAAGGACCTCTATGGCCCTGAGGACATGGATCGTTCTTCCGTCTCTGGAGGTGTTTCCCCATTCTTCAACATAAACCCAGCCCAGAATTCTGCTCTTTTCCGAGGCTATTATCAGAATCGGTCTTGGAAATCTTCTCAGCCACATCTTGAACGCTTTTGGATATCCTATGATTCCGAGGCCGTGGAAGAAGTCGAAACCCCCGTCCTCTTCCGGAATGTCCAGTTTGTCGACCTCGCTGGCCACCTCTAGCCTGTAATAGGAGCAGCAATTGTCCTCGTGAAGAAATCTCAAGCGCTCACCATAAAAAATAAAGGGTTTTGGGTTTATTCCGTATAGACTATCCAGACACTGGCGTTGTTCCTCATTATCATGTTCAACATGGTCTGGGTTATACCGGCCTTTTCCAGAAGTATCGGCAGCCACTCCTCGGGAGCGACCCTCTTTGTGCCGTCCGGTGCCACCGTTGCTATGTGCGCCACCCTCAGCTCTTTTCCCTCAACGGTTATCCTTTTGGCCATCTCCGCCCGGTATGTCTGGATTATTATGTCCTGGCTGTCTATCGCTCCCGGTTTCACTATGGAGTTGTAGTACTCTGCCACCTCATAGTGTATACTCGCAAAATTTCCTATTCTCTTCGTGTATTCCTGCCATCCTCTGAGGAACGGAGATTCCGTCGTAACCACGCAGTGTCTCGTGGGCATCTCAACATCTTCGAAGGTGGATAGTGCAGAATCGCCGTTCTTGAGTGCCTCTACGAAGGCTTCCCAGGTATCATACTCCTCTTCCGGCATGCTCTGAGCCAGTGCGGATGCCAGACTCATCAGATATGTGTTCATTCCTGCTGCACCCTGTTTGTCTGCGATGTCTTCCAGGAAAAGATAGGCCGCCACATCCACCAGCGGATTGTCTTTGACAAGCTCCCTTCGCTTCATGCCTCTTCCTCCTCACCGCGGAGCCTTGCGCCATGCATTATTATCGCATACACACAGGCATAGTTTCTGAGCAGGCTCCTCACATATTCCTCGTTTATGCCTATCTTCTTCAGGCTGTCCACCGCAATCTTCGTCTCGCCTGTGAATCCTCTGTCGGCTAGCTGCAGGCATTCGAGCTGCTGTCCGGCCACGGTTATGTTTCTTGCAACCTCTTCTCTGAACTTCTGGTGAATCACACAGAAATTGCAGACCGCCGTGTCCTTTATGCTGTTGTTGTATTCCTCAGCCACAAGTCTGTCCGCCTCGGGAACCTCTCCTACACTGTACCTTATCCTCGTAATGGTCGGGTTGAATACGCATTCTCTGAGGGCGTATATGTATCCGACAACATCGCCGTCCACATCCGTTATCGCCAGGTCCGTTAGTGCTGTCACATCCCCTTCTATAGAGAATGCAGTCCTTCCCTCTCTCAGAGCCACGTTGAAGGAGGGCCAACCCATGTACGCCTCCTTTCCCATCCTTCTAGCGAGATTCTCTCCGACTCTGAGCCAGTATTGTATGGTTCCCTCTACTCCAGCTTTCTCACTCATATCCTGTATGAGCGATACAAGCGCCACATCAAGCATTTTTTTCGCCTCCTATTTTTTCTATATTTTTCATATATATTGTGTGTCTTCCTCTGGTCGTTACGACCAGGACTTCCCTGTCAACAAGGGTTTTGACAGTATCGAGCAAAACCTCATAGGGCATCTCCTTTCCTATGTTCTTTTTCAATCTGTTTAGGGTGCAGCCGTTATCGGGTATGGCATTCAGTACGATGACTTCGTTCCTGCCGTATTCTTCATCTTTTTTCCCCGGCTTAATGGTCTCTTTTTCCGCTGCACCTTCCTCTGAGTTTTTTTCAGAAGTCTTTTTTTTACTTCCTTTTTTCCGCTTTTTAGGCCGTTTCTCCCCGGCATTCTTATCCTTCGCCGTCTCCGGTTCCAATACGGCCGGATAATATCTCGCGCTCTTTCCGCGCTTCTTTTCGTATATTGCTCCCATCGAAAGGAGCTCCCTCAGTATTTCCTCCGGTTCACGCTCTATAAGGGTCTTTACCGTCTTTTTGAGCTTTGCGAGCGTTATGCCCTCAGGTGGGATTGCGGAATAGACGAACCTCTCCTCATCCCCCAAATCCTCGGGGTTGACCGCCTTCCTGATTTCAACCTTCTCTTCCTTATCCTTCCCGGCAATCTTTTCCGGAAAGACCTTTTGTTCGAGAGACTCCATCCTCTCCGCCAATTCCTCCCATTTATCCTGGAATCTCCTGTCCAGAGCGTCTCCCAGAGATTTTATGGCCTTGTCGTTCTCTTTCCTTATTTTCTCGATTCTCTCCTCCATCTCGACAATCCTTTCGTCTCTCTCGGCCATGTACTTGTCCAATTTCTTTTCCATCGCTTCGGATATTGTCTCCAGTTCTTCCTCTATCTTTTTGGTTTCACGGGTAAGAGTGCTGGCCAGGCCTGAGACCATTCCGTTCAGCATGGAGACCGCATTTTCCACCTTTTCCATTCTTTCGAGCAGCAGTGTTGTCTTATCCACGGTGTATTCCTGACTCTTTAGTTTGATCATGGCCCTGAAGTTCTTCGATTTGTGGGTGGGTATCCTCTCCAGAAGCTTTCTCAGAAGTTCCTCATAGGTGTCCTGCAACTGTCTGGCGGATATCATCCCTCTCGTTATGTTCTTGGCCACATCTCTTGTCCTTATCTTTCTTCCGTCAAAATAGAACATCTCACTTCCGCTTGTCTCCAGTCTTATGTCCTCCAGAACATCCATTATTATCCTCTCGGCACCCGGACCGTATTCCTGCCAGAGCGCCTTAGTGACATCGCTTAGCGTGGTATCATATACTATTTCCAGTATGTTCGGAGGAATCTTCGCCACATCCAGAATCTCACCGAACCCGGTCTCCTCCATCAAAAGGTTCAGCTTCTTCTCTATCTTGCCTATATCCTTTCTGAACTGTCTGAGTTTTTCCACATCGACTTTCTGCTCGACTATCTTATTTATTTCGGCATTTTTCTTTGTTATTATGTCGGTGAATTCCCTGAAGTTGGAAAGCACCCTCTCGTCTTCCTTCTTCAGTTTCTCTATCTCCTCCTGCAGAGAAGACAGCCTTGAAAGTATCTCTGCCTTCCATCCCTTTATCTCCTCGATATCGGCTTTGTCTGATTTTTTCTCCACCTTTTCTCTTATCTCCTCTATCTGCAACAGTATATCCTTCTCTTCCACGGACTCCTGCGGGCTTTCATCCCCTTTTTCTAGGGGTTCTTCCGGTTGTTCCTCTATCTTTTCAGCCTCTTCTTCATTTATCATCGTATCACACGAAACTCTTCAATTTTTTATCCAGTTCCGGCATCCATGTCCTGTAGCATTCATCGGCCATTATCTCTCCGCTTATCCTTTTGACATGGTTGCGGATGACCTTTTCCAGGAAAATCCTCCATAGCTGGTCTGTCATATACGGTGCGGAGGTTCCCAGCTCATTGAACGTGACGGTGGTTATCTCCTCCACCGCACCAACGCCCACGACGTCCGCTAGTTTTTTCTTTATGAAGTTCAGTATCTCTGTATTCTTCTTGTACTGTTTAGTCTGGTCGAACCTCTCGACGAAGAGCAGTCTGCTCAGCTTTCTCAGTTCGTCGCTCACTTCTTTGGGATACTGTTTTAGAGCCTCCTCCTTTATAGGCCTGAGTTCCAGGATGTGCTTTATAACCGTGCTTCCTTTTATGGCTCCGTTTATTAGCTTCTGAAATTCCGTCGGGAGGATAGGCCTTGAAAAGGCCATGGCGAGGAAGGCTTTGTCTCCGACCCCGGATATCAGGAAGGTTCCTTCTTTGTACTGCTCTATGGCTATTCTCAGATTCTCAGCGGCAAGCTGATCGCATATGTGCGGAAGATTCGTCTTCAACAGGTTGAAAAGATAAAACTGCTTAGTATTGAGCTGGAACGGGACCTGCGATGAGAAAGTCCTGCCATCGACACCCATGAAGAAAACCATATCACACCCCATCTCTTCCTTCAGTCTTCTGAGCTCCATGCTCAGCAGATATTTCAGAAGCGTTACGTTCTCGGCCTCGAGCCTTCGATCCAGTATCTTTTTCTGAGAGAGTGTGACCATGATATCCCTCATTTGAGATGATAGGTGTCGAATATTATCTGAATCGCCTCCTCGGGAGAGTAGGGATACGCCCATCCTGCCTTCATATTCTCAAGTCTTTCTATCACATAAGGAGGTGCCTTTAGGTGCTGTGCGGTCCTTATGGCCTCGTCGAATATCTCCGCATAGCTTTTCTCTTCTTTCTGCGCTACCTCCGCAGGACTGCTTCTTACGATGACTCCCGCACCTCTCGCGAATATGTACGGATAAACATCCTCACCGTGGGCCGTCCCTCTCATTTTTATTATCTTCAGGGTTCTGTTGAACGCTCCGCCTATCGGATAGTATTCCAAGTGTATGACGCCGTCGGCGAGGTATATCGGGAGGAGGACGTCTTCTCCTATTGTCTCTCCTGGCTTGGCATGCTCCTCCACGGTTGCCACGACAACCCCGAGCTCTTTCAGGGTGTAGAAGAGCTTCCCTATCAGTTCTCTCTGCATAAGCTTGTCCTCGGTTGCCCATATCACCGGTGTCATAGGATCTATCACGACCCTTGTCTTTATGTCATAATCGCTCCTCACCTTGACTAGCTGCGGTAGCTGTTCCTCTATCATCTTTTTGAAGTTCTTTCCTTTCAGATGGATGAAGAACAGGTCCTTCTCATAGTGCTTTTCCATGTCCCAGCCCATCATCTTGGCCTCTCTCATGATCTGTTCTGGGCTCTCTTCCATCGTCACATAGAGGCCCTGCTCTCCTATGTCTATGCCGTGCATCAGGAACTGCATGGCAAACGTGGTCTTTCCAGTACCGCTGGAACCCACAATCACTATGGCGCTCTTATCTATTATTCCCCCTTCTATAAGGGAGTCCAGTCCGTATATTCCGGTTTTGATCCTTTCTACCATTTTTTATCCCTCCTTTTCTTCGTTCTTTATCTGTTTCGCAAGGAGTTCGGCAAAACTTCTGCTCTTTTTTGCCTCTTCGGCCAGATTTATTATCATCTTTTCCTCTTCGGGTGTCAGAACCTTTTTCTCTTCCTTGACCCTTTCGCTCACAGCTTCGGCAAAGGAGCTGGCGGCCGCTATAGCCGCGGATATCTCTTTTATCATCTGCCATGGCGGGTCGAAGTCCTCCTCAGGTAAAGGAGAACTCATTCTGTACTTATAATAAGTTCTGCCTATCTCTGTGACCTTTCCGATCTCGTCAAGAATCTCGTAGTACTTGAGGACGGATATCCTGTGTTCCACCTCTCCGACATCCAGATCGAGCTTCTCCGCCATGGCCTCGATGCTCAGGGACGGGTCCTTCTTTTTAAGACCTATTATTTCTTTATCTGTATTGTCGAGAGCTATCTGATAGGCCTGGAGCGCGTTTATCTTTACCAGGAACTCGCACTCATCGTGGCCTTCGTTGGCGCATCTGACCTCTTCGCTTGAGCTCGGAAGACCCATGTCCTTGGAAAAAAACGATGCTATGGCATCGGCGGTTATATAGCATGTCTTACCTCTGGCATCCGGTATCAGAGAAGGAATCGGCGAATTCTCTATTGAGAATATGTATGAGAACTTCCCGACGCCTTTTACATCGAGCTTTCCCAGACCGATTTCGTCGAAAACAATCTGCATGAACTGGAATAGAGGTGTGTTTCTAACCTGTTCTTCATTTCTCGCTGTCAGCAGTTTCTTCGTCTCCTTCTTTGGAACTTTTGACATCTTTATCACGGTAGAGATGCCTGTTTCGAGCGAGGTCATCTTCTCCAGGGCGGAGACACGCTGAGCGAAGCTACGGAAAGGGCTCATATTTTCACCCCCGCTTTCTCTATAATCTCCCTCTCTTCCTCGGAGAGCAGGGACTTCCCTTTTACGGTTACCTCACTGCCTTCCAGATATCCCTCCATGTCGGCATTTTCCATTATCCTGCATATCTCGTTCCTGTCCCTTTTCAGCAGCGATGCTATTATGTCCTCATCCTTTATTCCCAGAAGCAGTAGCTTTATGAGGTCCCTTAGAAGTTCTCCGTCCTCGGGCACACTTTCGATTAGAGGTAGCAGGAGATGTCTGAGTGCCATCAGCCTCTCGGCGTTTTCTCCTCGAACGCGGATATGGGCACCCTCTATCCTGAGACTTATGCTGTCATCTCCCAGGACATCTATACCTCTGAGCTCCTCGAAAGGAATTGCGTACCATCTTTCACCGTCGGTTATCATGACATTCGATATGGAAAGATAGATGGAGCCGTCTCTCCACATGAGTTCCATCCTTACATCGTCGTGCTCCTGACTTATTCGGAACATTATGGTATCGACCTTTTGGAACTCGGTATCTGTCATCGGATGTCTGTAGTACGATTTCCTTTAAATATTTTTCGTAAAAATCGGTCTTTTTTGCAATTAGAATATGTATGGTAATATTTATGAATAACATAGCCAGTATCTATAGAATGTAATATGGTCTTAATTTTGAACAAAAAATTAGAGGATTTTCGCGGAAGGAATGCACAACGTTTATATCCAAACAGCGCATGGGTGGAACACATGTTAGACGAGAATATCGCCGAACTGCTTGCCGAAAAACAGAAGGAAATCTCGGTTTCCGAATTCTTCGAAAGGAACAAACATGTGCTGGGCTTCGATTCCCCTGTCAAATCCCTGATTACCGCCGTAAAAGAGGGCGTGGACAATGCGCTCGACGCCTGTGAAGAGGCCGGGATACTTCCCGAGATACGGGTGGAGATAAGGAAGGTGGAGAAAAACGAGTATCTTATCGCGATACAGGACAATGGCCCGGGAATCGTTAAAAGGAACATCCCCAAGGTCTTCGGCCAGCTTCTTTATGGTTCAAGGTTTCACGCCATAAGACAGTCGAGGGGTCAGCAGGGAATCGGTATCTCGGGAGTCGTGATGTGCAGTCAACTCACCACGGGAAGGCCTGCGAGGATACTCTCGAAAACCGCCGGAAAGATGGCTGCGGACGAAATCATACTGTCCATAGATACCAAGCACAATAGGCCAGAGGTGGTGCGGGAGGATGTGGTGCTGTGGGATGAGGTGGAGCACGGAACCAGGATAGAGGTTTACCTCAGAGGAAGATTGATACGGGGAAGGCAGTCCGTTTACGAATATCTTAGAAGGACGGCCATAGTCAATCCTCATGCGAAGATAACATACATCGAAGAGGACAGGAAATACATATTCGAAAGGGCCACGGAAAGGCTGCCCAAAAAGACCGTCGAGATAAAGCCGCATCCCTACGGTGTCGAGCTCGGAACACTGCTGAAGATGATCAAACACTCGAAGAACAGACAGATAAACTCCTTCCTGATGAACGAGTTCTCCAGGGTCAGTCCCAGAGTGGCTGACGAGATATGTTCCGTTGCAGGCATAGACCAGAAGAAGAGGCCGAAGGAAATAACGGTCGAAGAGGCGAAGGCCCTGATAAACGCCATGAGAAAGGTGAGAATAATGGCCCCGCCATCCGACTGTCTTTCTCCCATAGGCGCTCACCTCATAAAAAAGGGTCTTAGAAACGTAATGGAGGAATACAAACCCGAATATTATGTTCCTCCGGTAACAAGGGAGCCTGCCGTTTACTCCGGAAATCCTTTTCAGGTCGAGGTGGGAATGGTCTACGGCGGGAATCTCCCGAAGGACCAGCCGGTTGAGATACTGAGGTTCGCAAACCGCGTTCCGTTGCTCTATCAGCAGGGAGCCTGTGCCATAACCCATGCCATAGAAAGGATAAAATGGAAACAGTACGGGCTCGAACAGAGGGGAGGGAAAGGAATACCGAACGGTCCTGCCGTGATACTCGTGCACATAGCATCCACAAGGGTGCCGTTCACATCGGAGGCCAAGGAAGCGGTCGCGGACATTCCGGAGATAATCGAGGAGATAGGCAAGGCGCTCAAGGAATGTGCGAGACACCTGAGATTCCACATAAAGAAGCGGGAAAAGAAGAAAAAGGTGAGGGACAAGTTCGAGATAGTGCAGAAGATAATCCCGGAGATTGCCAGAAAATCCGCAGAGATAGTGGGCAAACCCGTGCCTCCCATAGACAGGACAATAACGAAGATAATGGGCATACTCTGGGTTGATTCGGTGAGCGAGTACGGCAAGGGAATTTACGATGTGAGGATAAAGGTGATAAACTATATGGAGAAAAGAGCGAAGTTCTCGCTTTACACCGAGATAGAACGGGAAAGTATCAGGGACGCGGAGCCGGAGGGCAGGCGCAGCGGAAGAGGCATCGTATGGGATATCTCGCTCAAACCAACGGAATCTCTTGAAATAAGGCTGAAACTGAGGGGTGAAAAGGGAGATTACGATGACATCGAACTCTACACCGATGGAATAAATCCGGTGCATGTGATAGGGGCGGAGCCTCTGCCGGGAGACTGGAACGTGGAAAGAGCCGAGATAATCGAGGTGATGGAATGACGGCCGAAAGTCGCAATGCCGTGAAATCCCTGGAAAGCATTGCCGAGGAGATATACGAAGAGATAAACAAAGGAATGATTCCGTCCATGAAAATACCCGTGAGGACGAAGAACAACATAGTTTTCGACATAAAACACGGTGTCTGGAAATACGGAAGGAATTTCGGACAGAGGAGCGCAAAGAAACTGGATGGAGCATACATGCTCCTGAGAACCCTGTATATGCTGGATTTCATAAAGGACATGATAGCCGAGAACAAATCATCCACCCTAAGGGAGCTTTATTACATCTCCGAGGGGTGGGAGACAGCGAAGTTCCACAGCCAGGATGAATCCAATAACCTCGTCGAAGACCTCGAGATAATCACCAGATACATGAGAGAGGACTTCAAACTGAGACCCGAAGAAGACGGCGCGAGAGTCATCGGAAACATAACCATAAACGAGACCAACAGAAAGGGTGTGAAAAAGAGGATTAACTGCAGGGACGATGTTGGCGATTCCGGATACACGGTGCCATATAATGTTGAGAAGGAGAAGATTGAGTTCGTGGATGTGGATGCCGACTTCGTCATAGCAATAGAGACAGGCGGCATGTTCGACAGGCTTGTGGAGAACGGTTTCGATGAGAAAGAGAGGGCGATTCTCGTGCATCTCAAAGGACAGCCGGCAAGGAGCACGCGCCGTCTTCTGAAGAGGATGAATGAGGAGCTCAATCTTCCGGTTGTCGTATTCACGGATGGCGATCCGTGGTCATTCAGGATATTTGCGAGTGTTGCCTACGGTGCCATAAAAACGGCGCATCTCTCCGAATATCTGGCCACACCTACTGCGGAATTCGTGGGAATAACCGCATCAGACATACTCAATTACGAACTGCCGACAGATAAGCTCAATGACAGGGACATCGAAGCGCTCAAAGCGGAACTTAGTGACCCCCGGTTCCAGACGGATTTCTGGATATCGGAAATAAAGGCGATGCTCGAGATAAAGAAGAAGGCGGAACAGCAGGCGCTCGCAAAATACGGTCTAGACTATGTAACGGATACATATCTACCGGAAAAACTGCAGGAAATAGGAATCATATGACCTTCCTGATTTCGGATTTCAGAGCGGATATCACATCCACCGGCGTCGGGTCAACGCTCCTGAGTATGGAGAGATAATAGCTCACGAAATCCCCTTTGTAGATGAGGGAGAACATCTTTTCCAGAGAGCGCTCTCCCTCGGCCCTGACATCGATGACCTCGCCGCCGTTTTTCTTTATCACTTCTTTGGTGAACTCGATGACTGTGGAAAGAATTCTGTTCTCGTTTCCTCTGAGAAAGACCGCCGAGAAACTCTTTGCACTGTCGTTCCATCCCACTATCTCGTTGTGGTTCATCTCCGTGAGAGCGCCGTAAAAGGACAGCATCTTTGAGTTCTCGTTTATCTGTGTATGCCATCTGTTAGCGGCCGACACATAGGAACCGTATGAGTATATCACGGGTACAGTGTCGAGAACGCTTGCCGCAATCTTCTTGGCTTCATTGTATTCATATTTCCTGGAAGGCGTGAGTTTCTCCCTCAAACCTCTCAGAAACGACGATGTGGATATTATCTCGACATCCGGATCGTATATTTTCAGGGACTTCATAGTGCTTGCCATGGCCGAAACAAGATAGCCCAAGGCGGCCCTTGGCTGGAGCCCGGGAGGTATGTCTATGAAATGCCCGCCTTTTTCTTCCACAATACTTTGGAGCGTTCCGCCGGAGGAGATGGCGATTATCTTGGCCCCTCTCTCAAAAGCTTCTTCTACCATGTTTATTGTCTCATATGTGTTTCCGGAATAGGAAAGGGCGAAAACAAGGGTGTTCTTCGAAACGAATGAGGGTATCTGATAGTTCCTGTTGGTTATGAACGGTATTGACAGCCTTTCGGAAAGCCACGCACCCACTATTTCGCCGGCTATTGCGGAACCCCCCATCCCGCATGCGACTATGCTGTCCGGTCTGAAATAGGGTATCTCCACGCGGTTTCCGCTTTCCATGCCCGTCACGAGATGTTCGGGGAGCGCAAGTATGGACGACAGCATATCCTCTCTATCAACTTCCCGTATTCTTTCCCTGTCGTCCAGGATGGTTTTTGCCTCTTTTTCTTCCAAGAGATTCCTCCTTATGGAGTGCCGAGGACGGGGTTTGAACCCGTGACCTTCGGATTTCCCGGGATGAGCGTCCACAAATCCCTATGAGTCCGACGCTCCACCAGGCTGAGCCACCTCGGCTTTACTGCTCTTCGGTATGGAGTGCGGAGTATATCTTTTTCGCGGTAGCTTCTCCCAGCTTCTCTATTTTCTCCAGTTCTTTCAGAGAGAGGGCTTTTATCGATTCTATGGATGTGTGACCGGCATCGTAAAGTAATCTCGCCTTTGCCGGACCGACACCATCTATCTTCTCCAGTTCCCTGAGGGCCTCTTCCTCGCTCCTTTCTTCCATTATCTCTTCCTTGGTTATCGCCGGTTTATGGAGAATTTCGGATTTCCTTATCTACACCCTTTTGAGAGGATGTATCTTCTTGCACTCTCTTGCAATCTCTTTCGGTAGTTCGCCCGAAAGTATGGATTTTATGAGTTCGGACATTGTTTTTTCCGATGATTTCTTGAGAATGGTCTCACCTATTTTCAGTCTTATGGCATGCTGGTGCGAAGAGGGAATTCTTCCTATAGAGATTGAGACGGTCTTTATTCTTAATTTATATCCATCCTTGGTCCTCACATCTATGACGTTCTCTATCTTGCTGTTCCTCCTTCTCGTGAGTCTCCTAAGATAATCGCTTGTCATGTTGTGGCCTATGAATTCCGTGGACGCATCCGCACCTTTTATGGAATTGATCTTGAAATAGAGTTTTATATGGGATTTGGTAAAATCTCCTGTGAGATCCTGATAGCTTACCTCGCTCACCCTGCCTATGAGTAACTCGGGATCTCTGGCGGGAGTCTCGCCTAACTCTGCTCCGTTGAACATCTCAGGAGCAACTATGCGGTACCACTGTTTCGCTTTCCATGCTTCTCGCATTTTTCTGGCTGCAGCCCTTGCTCTGGCTTTTTTTGCCATCTTGTGCCTCCTTTTTTTACTTCAGCCTCCCCCCTACTTCTATTCCTTTATAATACTTTTGCTCCAAATCCCTTACGAGACGGTTCCTCTGGAGTCGAAGCATCCCGCTGTGACAGAAACGGGTAGATAGTATTAAATAACAGACCGAATTCTCCTGCTAGAAGGCATAAAAATGGCGACAGAAAGCAGAATTGAAAAGCTGCTCAAGGAAAGCGATGCCACCATCCCCCGCGGAACCGTTTACCTTGTGGAGGATAGGTGCAAAGGCTGTGGTTTATGTGTGGAGTTCTGTCCAAAGGGTGTTCTGGTGATCTCTGACAGGTTCAATAAGAAAGGTTATCATCCCCCGGAACTGGTGGAGGAGCCGCCTCTGAAGGTCTGTATAAACTGCGGTTTCTGCGAGAGAATATGCCCTGAATTCGCAATATTCGTTAAGAAAAAGGAGGAATGACGTGAAAGTCGAAGTTCTCGAAGGGCATCACTTTTTAAGCGGTGATGTGGCAGTGGCCGAAGGTGCCATAGCGGCGGGGTGCAGATTCTTTGCAGGATATCCGATAACACCTTCCAGTGAAGTGGCGGAAAGGATGTCGAGAAGACTGCCGGAGGTCGGTGGCATATTCATCCAGATGGAGGACGAGCTGGCATCCATGGCCGCTCTGCTTGGTGCCTCCTGGGGCGGAAAAAAGAGCATGACCGCAACATCTGGTCCCGGGTTCAGTCTAATGATGGAAAACTACGGTCTCGGGATGATGACGGAAACTCCGTGCGTAATCGTGAATGTTCAGAGGGCGGGGCCATCGACGGGTCTTCCGACACTGGTCGGACAGGGAGATGTCATGCAGGCAAGATGGGGCTCTCATGGCCCTTATGAGACCATAGCGCTCTCCCCCGAATCACCGCAGGAATGCTTCGATATGGCCGTACGTGCATTTAACTTCTCCGAAAAGTACAGGATTCCCGTAGTAGTTCTTATGGATGAATCTGTCGGCCATCTTTTCGAAAGGGTGTCCATACCACCCAAGAGCGAGATAGAGGTTATTGACAGAAAGATAAGCACGGATAAAAAAAGACACATATACGAGCCCGACGATGACCTTATACCTCCGATGCCGCCCGTAGGGGAGGGTTTCGGTATCCATGTTACCGGTCTGACGCACGATGAGAGGGGCTATCCTGTTATAACGGCAGAGGCCCAGGAAAAGCTCGTCAGAAGGCTGGTGGATAAGATAAGGGTCCATGCCGATGAGATAATCGACTATGAGGAATTCATGACCGAAGATGCGGATGTCATAGTTATAGCCTACGGTATCTCAGCCAGATCAGCGAGAAGAGCGGTCATAATGGCAAGAGAAAAGGGAATAAAGGCCGGGATGCTCAGATTGAAGGTCATATGGCCCTTCCCCTCGAAGAAACTTAGAGAACTGGTGGAAAAGGCCAGCCATTTCGTTGTCGCCGAGATAAACAACGGACAGATTCTCGTAGAGGTGGAGCGGGCGATAAGGAAAGAGGCCGTTTTCGTGGGGAAGATGGGTGGAGAGCCGCACAGACCCGATGAGGTTCTGAAAGGAATAGAGGAGGCCGTAAAATGAGCGTTGTGCAGGCAAATATGCATCCTCTTGATAACTATCTGAGGACCGAAAGGCTTCCTCATGTATGGTGCTCCGGATGCGGCATAGGTACGGTTCTCGGGGCATATCTGAGGGCGATGAAGAACATAGGAATGGATCCCGAAAAGACGATCATGGTGTCCGGAATAGGATGTACCGGAAGGGCCGCCGGCTATGTGAAAATGGACTCTTTCCACACTACGCACGGAAGGCCCATACCATTTGCTGTCGGCATTAAAGCCGCCAGACCGGATCTGAATGTAACTGTTTTCAGTGGAGACGGGGACCTTTTCGCCATAGGGGGCAATCACATAATACATGCCGCGAGGAGGAATGCGGACATAACGGTCATAACGATCAACAATTTCATATATGGAATGACAGGGGGGCAATTGGCACCCACCACCCCGGAGACCGGCATCACCACCACCTCGCCCTACGGGAATGTGGAGAGCCCATTCAATCTCGCGGGACTCGTTGCCGTTAGCGGTGCCAGCTATGTAGCTAGATGGACTTCGCTCCATGTCAGACGACTTGAAAAGTCCATCGAAAAAGCCCTGAAGAAGAGAGGTTTCTCGTTCGTGGAAGTTCTCTCCCCTTGCCCGACGGCATACGGCAGGAGGAACCGGATGAGAGACCCGGTGGATATGCTGAAATATTTCCAGGAACATGCCGTGGTGAAGCATCATATAAATCCTCTCGAAGGAGTTATCGAGCCGGACAAGGACTTCATAGTCGGAGAATTCCTGGATGCGGAGGAGGAACCCACTTTCGAGGACAAACTGTGGGAAATGACCAAGAAAGAATTTCTCTACACCTCTCAGGCCGAGAGGACCGCCTGGATACTCGAGCACAGAAGGCATCTGGAGACACTTTCTAAGATAATAAGCGGAAGAGGTGAGCGCTAATGGCAAGAATTGAACTTCAGATAGGGGGTTTCGGAGGCCAGGGTGTCATACTCGCGGGACTGGTAATAGCCAGAGCACTTAGTCTTTACGACAAAAGAGAGGCGGTGTTCACACAATCCTACGGACCTGAGGCCAGAGGCGGGGCGTCTTCATCCGGCGTTGTGGTGGATGACAGCAAGGTGGATTATCCGTATCCAACCAAACCGGACATAATGGTGATAATGTCCCAAGAAGCCTTCACGACATATTTTCCGAAGCTCAAGAAAGGTGGCACGCTGATAATAGAGAGGGACCTCGTAAAAATAGATGGAAAGCCCGAAGGTGTCGGTGAGTTCCATTCCATACCCGCGACCAAGATAGCGGAGGAACTCGGTAACAGGATTGTTGCCAACATCGTAATGGTCGGTTTTATAACAAAGGTAACAGGAATAGTCACGAAAGAGAGCGCCAAAAAGGCCGTTCTGGAGATGGTTCCCAAAAAGGTCAAGGCTCTGAACGAAAAAGCCTTCGAAACAGGATATGGGTATGAAGAAGAATGAGCGCTCCCGACGATACCTTTATAAACCGGATAACCATGTATAATCGTGCTCAAAATAAGAAAAAAGCGCATCTATATCCGTAAAAACGAGATTATAGATTCTCTGGAGATATATGACGGTGACAGAAGGAAGTTCTATAGCTACACATACATGGTAGAGGGGAAGAAAGGATGGGTTCCGTGCGTAAGATGGGATAACTTCCAGCAGCAACCGCATATAGACAGATATGACGAGAACGGTGCCCTGCTCGAGCAAAGAAACAGTCCGGAGAAAGAACTCGAAGAGGTGGAGCATCTGGTCAGGATATTCAGACGCAACCTGGCTGCAATGTCTCTGGAGGATTTCTGATGAAGGCGATAATAAGGAAAAGAGCGGACGAGGAATACATGCGTGAGAAGGAGAGGGAATTCGAGGAAAAATACGGAACTCTGGACTCCCTGGGTCAGAAGGTCTCGATAGAAAAATGCTCTCTGCCTATGCTGATCGACGACTATGAGATATGGAGGGCATACAGGAGAGGTGCGGAAGTGGAGGAGGAGACTGTTTTCCACGATTCCTCGATTTTCAGCGTTATAAGCTGTTCCAGAGCGGAAATCCTCGATTTCATGTCCAAGAATCAGGTCAGATCGATAAAGGATCTCGCCCAGGCAGTCAAAAGAGACTATAAGAACGTGTATTTCGATATAATGATATTGAAAAAGCAGGAGCTGGTGGAAATAAGGAGAAATGGTCGGGAAAAAATTCCTGTTTCCAGGGTAGAAAAAATAGAGATTTTATTCGACTGAACCGAAGACTTTATAACAAAGTTGTCTATGTTGATTGAGAAGCGAAGGAGGTAGACACACGGCAGCATTCGGCTCAGGAAAAGCGGAAAAGATAAAGAAAGAAGCCCAAAAAATGATTAACGGAGCGAAAGCCCTCCAGATCAAAGGAAACAAAGAAAAGGCGGCGGCAGAGTACAGAAGAGTCATGAGGTTCCTAAGAACCGAAGAGGAGAATGCCAAGAAATATCCGGAAACATTCTCGCAGATATACATAGAAATAGCCCAGGGTTTCTATGCACTCGGCGAAAGCGACCATGCACTGGAATGTCTTGAGAAGGCTCTCGCCTTGGACAAGGACAATGCGGATGCGTGGATGCTAAAGGCCGCTGTCTATGTCTCCATGAACACCATGAACGAATATGCTCTTCTTTGCCTTGACCATGTACTGAAACTGCAACCCAACAACAAGAAGGCCCTTATAAAAAAGGCGAACATCCTCAGGGTCGTCGGAAAAATGGACGAAGCTCTGGAAATCTACGAGACCCTCATGGAGAACGACCCGAAAAATGCCATGAAGTACATAGATAAGATGCTCTCCATAAAACCGGATGAGCCGAAACTCTGGATAAGGAAAGGAAAGGCGCTGCTCAAACTGAAGGACAAAAAGGGAGCGCTCGAGGCGTTCAAGAAGGCCTATTCTCTGAATCCCAATGACGAGAAACTGGCAGAGATAATAATGAAGCTCGAACCCGACAACCTTGACATTCTTATCAAAAAGGGAGAATCTCTCGAAAACGAGGGGAAGCTCAAAGAAGCAGCGGAGGTATATTCACAACTCATCGAGAAGGATCCCTCCAAAATAACGCTCCTGGACAGGCTTCTCGAAAAGGATCCGGAGAACCCGGAAATCCTGTACAGAAAGGCTGTTTTCCTTGAAAAATCCGGAAACGTGGACGATGCCATAGAAATATACCAGAAACTTCTTGAACTGGACCCGGAGAATCTTTCGTATTACGACAAGATGCTCAAGTACAGACCGGATGATCCCGAACTTCTTCTTGCGAAGGGAGAGGCTCTCTACAGCAAGGACAGGTTCGAAGAGGCGCTCCCGGTCTTCCGGAAGCTCACCGAGATGTTTCCCGATGACGAGACCATGTGGCACAATCTCGGAGCGACCCTGCTTGCTATGGGCAAATACGAAGAGGCCATTAAGGCGTTCAATGAGGTCTCCAAAAGAAATCCGGACGACATAACGGCGTGGTTAAGCAAAGGGATATGCTTTTACAGGCTCGGTAAAAACGACATAGCGGTCAATGCCTTCAACCAGGTGGTGAGGCGGGACCCGAATGTGGGGACCGCATGGTATTACAAGGCAAAACTTGAAGCCATAAAAGGAAACGCTCAGCTCGTTAAGACCTTCCTGAAAAGGGCCATTGACATAGATTCGGAAAACAGGGAGAAAGCGGCTAAAGACCCGGACTTCGAGAAGGTTAAGGAAGAGATTAAGGACCTGCTTGGTTGAAATGGGCGGAAGAATCGACCTTAAGGCGGAATATGAGGCCCTCAGATCAGGGCTCGAGCATCTCGGACTGTCTTCCTATGAGAGCCGCGCCTATATGGCTCTTGTCGCATACGGTTACGGGGATGCCGAGTTCATAGCGAAGATGGCGAAAATACCGAGGACATCATCCTATAAGGCCCTTTCCGGGCTTGAAAGAAAGGGATTTGTGGTGAGCACCGAGGGGAGGCCGAGGGTTTACAGGCCCATATCCCCGGAAAAGCTCAGAGAGACATTCGTAAAGAAGATAGATGAGACCTTTGAAAAGCTCGCTCTTTTGAGAGATATAGTATCGGAATACGGAGAGCCGCAGATAGTCTACACCATAACGGGAAAGGAGAGGGTTTTAAAAAAGATAGGAGAACTTCTGGACACGAGTACCAAGAGGTTCATAATATCAACTCCCGCAATAAGTGAAATAAGGGAGAGCCTGAGCAAGAACTTCTCTGCGGCCCTGACCCGAGAGATAGAGATAATAGTGATAAGCGAGCCGTTTCAGAGATCGCCTCCCTGTACAAGAACATACCACAGAAAGGGTCTGATTGCGACCGACATAATAAGCGACGGTGAAAGGGCTCTCCTGGCCTCGCATGACCTGAACGCATGCGGATATACTGACAATCCGGCACTCGCAAAACATCTGGAGAACTTTCTTTACATGATGATCAGCGAGTAGCTCACATACCTCTTATTTTTCTCTTGAACGGTGCAAAGAGGAGGATTAACACCGGGAATATCTCCAACCTGCCGGCCCACATCTCTATTATCAGTACGATTTTCTGATGTGCCGGCATGAGGGGGGATGTTATACCCACACTGAGTCCGACGTTTCCTTCGGCGGATGCCACCTCGAAGAGCGAATCCACGGCACTGTGTCCGTCGAACATGAACACTATGGCACCGAGAACGAGAACCACGAGATAGAGCCATGCATATAGAGCGACAGAGCTGAGCTCCTCCCATGTGTAGAATTTTCCACCCAATCTGAATCGCATGACCGTATGCTCCGGGAGGAGGACCTTTTTGGCAGTCCACCATATGGCATAAAGAAGGACGGCCACCCTTATGAGCTTCAGAGCGGATGCCGTCGAACCGTAACCGCCTCCGAATATCATGAGGATTGTGAGCGAGAATTTCGAGAAATCACTCCACTGCGATATATCCTGGGTGGCAAAACCGGTGCCAGTGAGTGCCGAGACGCTTTGGAAGGTACTGTGCTGAAACCCCGCGGGGTCGAAACTGAGGCCGAAGAGGTTGAGGTATATGACGATACTGAAGAAAAGGACCAGGAAAAACATGGTTGTGATCTCTATGTTGGAAAGAAACTCCCTTATTTTTCCCCTGAGTATCTTGCTGTGTAGAACGAACGATATCCCTCCGAGAAGCATCAGCACGATTATGACATCATTGTAGGCGATGTTATTGTATGCCCCGATGCTCGCATTCTTCACGGAGAATCCTCCCGTGGCCAGAGCGGTCATAGAGTGGTTCAGGGAATCGAAGAATGGCATTCCGAGTGCGTAGAGCGCCAGTGCTCCGGCAAGGGTATATCCGAGATATATCAGCCATATGTGTCTGGCCGTACGTATGACGCTCGGGACGATTCTGTCGGAGCGGCCCTCGGCTGAATAGAGTTTGTGGGCGACGGTTCCGGACCTTCTTATCAGGACCGTGAGGAACAGCACTATCACGCCTACGCCCCCTATCCACTCCGTAAGGCTGCGCCAGAAGAGTATGGATTTTGGAAGTATCTCAACATCCGTATACATCGTCAGGCCTGTGGCCGTATATCCGGACATGGACTCGAAAAAGGCATCCAGGGGTGTCAGACCGATGGAAGAACTCACCAGATCATGAGCCATGAAAAAAGGTATGGACCCTATCGCCGTGAGTATGAGCCAGACAAGAGCCGAGAGGAGTATGGCCGCGCCTAGATCGAGATCGACCTTTCTGAATATCCGGGTGAATCCGAATCCGAATATCAGAGAGGCTATTCCCGGCATATAGAAGCAGTAAGCGAGGATCGGGTCTCCGTCGAGCAGTATGGCCATGCCGGCAGGTATGAACAGAGGAATTCCCCCCACGAACAGGATCATGCCTATGTAATAGAGAAGCGAATAGGCCGTGCTGTAATGCCTCAGCCTGTGCTTTATGCTTTCCTTCAATTCAGAAGCGCCTTTTTTTCCGAAGTAAAATACCTGGGTGGAGGACCTAGATGCCAAATCTAAACCTCTTTTTCCCGTTAACGAGCTGTTTGACCTCGCCTGCGGTACTGAGTCTTGAGAGTATCGTGAGTATGTCGCCGGGTCTTATTATTGTTTCATCGTCCGGGAATATGGCCTTATCCGCCCTCAGTATGGACAGCACGTGGACGCCTTTCGGAAAACCTGCGTTTTTTATCTTTGTGTTGGCTACCGGAGAGTGCTTTTTGACCTCGAGTTCGAGTATCTCTGCCTTTCCTCCGGCAATTGTGAGAACCGTCCTTTCTTCGGTTATTTCGTTCTTTATGTAAAGAGCGGAGGCCCTTGTGGTGCTCACGGTGGACCTTATCCCGAGGGTTACGAAGACGCTCTCGTTCTTCGGTTCGTTGACCCTTCCGACGACTCTCGGAACCTTGAAAAGCTTCTGTGCCAGCTGACACACTATAAGATTCACCTTATCGTCTCCGGTGACGGCGAGGAGCGCATCCGCTTTATTGACCCCCGCCTCTTTCAGATATTCGATGTCCGTCCCGTCTCCTTTTATTATCAGGGCGTCGTATTCCCTGGTGAGCTGATTACAGACCTCTTCATCCCTGTCGAGAATAACGACATCATGACCTTCGGGTAGAAGGAGTTCGGCTATGTCCCTGCCGACCCTTCCTCCGCCTACGATTACAACATACATGGCGTCACCTTATGGATGGGGTATCGAATCGTGCCTTATAGATTTTTTGATATGCTCTCACAAATTCAACAGACCAAAAAATACATTAACCATGTTGTGAATGGGTATATGTGAGATCTTCGGTTCCGATTGCGATATTTGTTCTTATTGTTATATCCG
>JAJRVK010000130.1 GCA_024277315.1 archaeon
TGCCGGCATATCTTATCGGCAGCACATCCGGTTCGAGTATCTCGTCCATGTACATGGCTGCCATAGGATGTTCCGATGTCGCAGTGAGATACAGGTCCTCGTCCTCTATCTTGTATATCATCTCCTCGAAGGCCTCCAGATCCGTCACTCCCTCCATCGCCGACCTTCTGAGCATGTAAGGCGGGATCACCGGAATATAGCCTTTCTTCGCCATGAAGTCCGTTGCGAACATCTGGAGCGCCATATCCAGTTTTGCCAGCTTTCCTTTGAGGTAATAGAATCTGGATGATGAGACCTTTGCAGCCCGTGCTATGTCGGCAAGTTCTCTTTCCTCGATGAGGTCCACATGACTCTTCGGTCTTGATTCCAGAATATCGTATTCCATCTTCTCCTCAGTTTCTTTAAGGAATTCATCGAGATGTTCTCCATACACTCCGGCCTTTCCCCAGTATCTCAGGACCTCATTGTCGCTCTCATCCTTGCCGTGAGGAACGCTCTCGTGGACAAGGTTCGGCACGCTCATAAGCAGAGCATCTCTTTTTTCGAGGTATTCTTCCGCATTCTCCTCAAGCTCCCTTATCTCTGCGGATATTCTCTTCATCTCCGCAGTTATCTCGGATATATCTCCACCCTCTTTCTTTATCCTGCCGATCTCCGCGCTCCTCCTGTTCCTTAGGGCTCTCAGCTCGTTTATTCTCCTGAGTGACACGCGCCACTTCTCATCGTATTCGAGTATCCTGTCGACGATTTCCTCGTCTTTTCCTCGCTTTCTCTGGGAGGCTCTGACGATTTCTGGGTTCTCTCTCAGGAGTTTTATATCAAGCATAGCTGGTTAGATGTAGGACTTGTATTTAACATTTGTAGTTTTCATGCAGTCTCTCAAGCAGTATCGGGATGCTCTCCACATCTTTTATATCCTTTTTGCACAGGGAGGCAATCTTTCTTCTTTCTTCCATCGACCAGTGGGTTCCGAGAGCCGTGAGCTGCTCTGTTAGTACTCTGCTGAGCTCCCCTCCCTTTCTGTCCCAGTCCATCATTATATAGACCTTTTCGAATTCTCTCGACATCATTTCGCAGGTCTCGACTATGGAATGCCCGTCGTTAAGGACGGTTATGCTGCCGGTTATTCCCAGGATGCGGAGCGCATCTCTATCCCTGGAACCCTCCACTACGATGGTTTCGCGGTTCCCGAGCTCTCTGAGTTCGTCGATGACCTCCATTATGTCCTCTGCTCTTTCATCCTGCATCTGTCCCGACATCGAAACCTCCCTTTATCTTTTTGTGCCTCTTCAGTCTTTCGCTGCGTTCTTCAGGAATTCCCCGTGCATTCTGCAGTCATCTGTCAATTCGGGATGAAAGGACAGAGCCATCAGTTTTCCCTGCACTGCTGCGACGCCCATCCCCTCGAATTCGGATATTGTCCTGCAATCTCCCCATGTTCTCAGAATTGCCGGCGCTCTTATGAAAACGGCATTTATTTTTCCGATACCCTCAACATTCAGTTCGGTTTCGAAGCTCTCCCGCTGTCTTCCGAAGGCGTTTCTGTCGATTTCCATGTCCATCAGGCCGAGGAGTTTCGTATCTGTCTTCTCAACCTCCTCGTCGCCTTTCTTTGCCAGAAGTATGCAGCCGGCACAGGTTCCCATTATGCCCTTCCCTTCCCCGGCCATCTCCCTGAGCTTTTCGTCCATTCCGCTGGCTCTTAACCTCTTCGATATGGTGGTGCTCTCTCCTCCCGGGAGTATCACGGCATCCGCGCCCTCAAGGTCTTTTCTCCTCCTCGCAGCTACCACACTGCCCCCGATTCCGAGTTCTTTCATCGCCTCTTCCGTCATGCGGATGTGTTCGGAAACATCCCCCTGAAATGCTATCACAGCGACCTTCATGCCCCTTCCTTTGCCATCTTGTTCGCCAGTTTCTTCCTCTCCTTTGCCGTGTATCCAGTGGCCTCTTCCAGGAATCTGTTATAGGTTCTTACCGTGTCAAGTGCGACCTCATCGCTTGCCGACGGGTCCGTCTCCGTCTCCACCCACAGTTTCTTTCCGTCGTACTTCGCTTTTATTTTCTTCATGGCGCCGTATGAGCCTGCGATGGCATCTCCTTCCTCGCTGACGTCCTGAAAATACTTCGCCATTATGTTCTTAAGCCCTTCTCCTTCGAGGAGTTTTCTGCTCTTTCTTTTGACCTCATAATCTCTCATGTTCATACCTCCAGTTTTTCGAGTATGAAGGATTCCAGATGCTCCGCCGATGCTATCTTCCTCATCTCTCCCACCTTTTTACCGTTCCTGAAGACGAGCACGGTGGGAACGCTCATAACCCCGTATTTCACGGCCACTTCGACGTTCTCATCCGCATTGAGCTTTCCGAAAGCTATGGTGCCGTAGTATTTCCTGGCCAGGCTGTCAATCATCGGGTGTACCCTTCTGCACGGTATGCAGTGGGTTCCCCAGAAGTCCACCACCAGTCTGTCATTCGACGAGAGGACGGCATCGAAGTTATCGGTTGTAAGTTCCAGGACCGCATCGTCCGGAGCGCTCTTCCTATTTTTTCTCCGAACCATATCCTTCGTCTCTGCAAGACGCGGGGTTATAAGAAATTTTAGATTGTCTGTGGCAGGCATTTGTAGTATCCCAAAATACTTTAACATCTTTTTCTTTGCCGGAGATGCGGAAGCTGAATCAGAAGAAAATCCGGTGGATTCTTAGAGAAATCGAGAAAGGAAGGAAAATCACAGAGATTGCTCAGATTCAAGGGATCTCCA